>DATEOX010000134.1:0-5183 GCA_035273585.1 Thermoanaerobaculia bacterium | reverse complement strand
ACGCCCGCGCACCAGTCGCCCGCCATCTTCTCGAACTCCGCGCGGATGTTCGCCGCGAGCTGCAGCGTCCGGTACGACGGTGACAGCGTCTCGGCGCGGGCGGCCTTCTTCGCCGCGAGCTGCGCCTCATCGTGCTTGCCGAGCTTCTCGTTGGCCACGGCGAGATAGATCTGCGCCGTCTGGTATCTGGGCAGGTCGTCCACGAACCCGAAGGCCGCGACGTGCAGCGTCTGGACGGCGTGCGCGTAGTCGCCGCGCTGCACCTGCTCGACGCCGCGGTCCAGCAGAGCGGTGTAGAAGCCGCCGCCCGACGTGGCCGCCGTCAACAGCAGCGCGCTGAACATCTTACCTATGCTTGTCACGATGCCCCCACAACCCCTGCAACCTGTCCAAAAATCCGCCACCGCGGCGGGGCGGCTCCGGCTCCGGCTCGTACTCCAGCGAACGGCCGCCAACCACCGCCGCCGGGTTCCGGACGGACAGCGCGTCGGCCACCCGCTCGCCCATCAGCTCCGCCACGCGCGCGATCGCCTCCCGCGCCAGCGGCGGCCGCTTCTTCATGTTGTGCGCGTCGGTGGCGAGCAGGTGCACCATGCCTCGCCGCAGCCAATCCTCCGCGGCGCGCTGCGCGTCCGCCCCGAAGGCGCCGGTCAGGCTGCCGCACGTCACCTGCGTCTTCGCCCCGAGGCGGATGAGCGAGGCGAGCAGCTCCGGCTTGCCCTGGAAGATCACGTTGCGCTCCGGATGGGCGATGATCGGCGTCCATCCCTCGAGCTGCATCCGATACAGCGGCTGCTCCACCATCGGCGGGATGGCGTGCGAGGCGAACTCGATCAGCACGTAGCGGCTGCCGGCCAGCGGCAGCACCTTGCCCGCCTGCACCACATCGGCGACGTCGTGGGCGAAGTAGTACTCCGAGCCGAGGAGGAGTTGCGGAGTGCCGCCGACGCGGGCGCGGAGCTCGTCCGCGAGCGCGCGCAGCTTCTCGCCGGAGGTGTTCTGCCAGCGGCCGCGCAGGACGTGCGGCGTGGCCACGATGGTCTCGATTCCTTCCTCCGCGGCCATGGCGCAGAGCTCCACCGCCTCGGGCCAGTCACGCGGGCCGTCATCGACGCCGGGCAGGCAGTGGTGATGGACGTCGATCAACTCGTCTTGCGCGCAGCGGGAGCGCTCGCCGGCTTCTTCTCGCCGCCGCGGTCCTCTTCACTGTCGTAGTAGTCGTAGTAGCTCTTCTTGAAGGTGTAGCCGTACTGCTGGAGATCGAGGTTGTTGAGGATGGCCCCGAGGATGGGGATGTTGCTCTGGCGGAGGCGCTCGGCCGCGCGCTGCACGAGGTCGCGCGGCGTCTGGCCGCCGTGCACGCAGAGCACGACGCCGTCCGCGCTGGCGGCGAGCACGATCGAGTCCGTCACGGCCATCACCGGCGGCGAGTCGAAGATCACGTACGCGAACTTCGAGCGCACCTCGTGGATGAGGTGTTTCATCCGGTCGGAGGCGAGCAGCTCGGACGGGTTCGGCGGCGTCGGGCCGGAGAGGACGACGGAGAGGTTCGGTACGCCGCTCTCCTGGATCACGTCCTCCAGCGGGATGTTCGCCGCGAGGTAGTTCACCAGGCCGAGGTTCATCTTGCCCCGGAAGACCTTCTGCAGGCGTGGGCGGCGGAGGTCAGCGTCGATGAGGAGCACCGGCTTGCCCATCTGCGCCAGCACGGTGGAGAGGTTGACGGAGGTCGTGGTCTTGCCCTCACGGGCGAAGGTCGAGGTGATGACGATGACCTTCGGCGAGTTCGCCGACGCCAGCAGCAGCGAGGTGCGGAAGGCGCGGTAGGCCTCGGAGATCGGCGAGCGGCTGTCGGTGTGGGGGAGGAGGTCGATGCCCTTCGTGTCGGCGTCGTTCGCCGCCGGGACCGCGCGCAGCTTGCCGGAGCCGTACGAATAGGTGGTCGCGCGGTTGACCGAGGCGGCGGACGGGATGACGCCGAGGGATGCGAGGCGCGTCACGCGCTCCAGCTCCTCGGGCGTCTTCACCGAGCGGTCCATGTACTCGAGGAAGAAGATCGCCGCCAGGCCGAGGATCACCCCGAGGGGGAAGGCGCTCTGGAGGTTCTTCTTCATCGTCACGTTGAAGCGGCCGCCGGGCAGTTGGGCGTGATCGACCCAGTGGATGTTCGAGCGGCGCATGCTGCCCGTCATCCCCGTCTCGTTCAGCCGCTTGGTGAGCTGGTCGAGGATGGCCTGCTTGCTCTCCACCGCCGCGCGAAGGTCAGCGTAGGTGAGGGCCGTGACGTTCAGCTTCAGGTTCTCGTGCTTCGACTGCTCCAGCGCCGCGCGCATGGAGCTCTCCCGCCCCTCGGCGGCCATCAGCGCGTTGTAGGCGCTGTCGCGCGCCTTCTCGTATGCCGCGAGCACGGCCTGGGTGCGGGCCTGGCGCGCCTTGTCCAGCTCATTCTGCAGGCGCTGCACTTCCGGATGCTGGGGCTGGAAGATGGTCAGCTTCTGCTGGCGCTGCCGCTCCAGAGTCGATGCCTCCTCGTTCAGGCGGATGACCAGCGGATCGTTGCCGGCGACGGACTCGGGGTTGCTGCGGCGGATCTGGTCGTACTCGGCGCGCTTCTGGAAGGTTTCGTTCTGGGCCGACGTCAGCTCGCTGTTGAGCTTCATCAGCTTCTGCATCGTGATGTTGTCGGCGCTGTTGATGGAGATGATGTCCTGGCTCTCGCCGTAGCTCTGGAGCTGGGTCCGGTTCGTATCGAGCTCCGTCTTCACCGCCGCGATCTGCTTGGTCAGGAAGTCCGTCGCCTGGTGGACGTTCTCCAGCTTCTGGGCCAGGGTGCGGCGGATGAACGAGTCGCCGTACCCCTCCGCGACTTTCTTCGCCAGGCGCGGCGTCGGCGCGACGTAGGCGACCTCCACCAGCGAGGTGCCGCGCACGGGGTTGACCTCCAGGCCGCCCAGCACGGCGCCGATCATGCCGTCGCGGATCTGGGCGATCTGCTCGTCGGTCTTGCCGGTGATGCCGGGCGGATAGAAGTCGGGGTCGCTGAGCAGCTTCTGGTCATCGATCACCTGGCCGGCCAGGCCGCGGCTGCGCAGCAGGACGTACTGCGTCTGGAGGAACTCCTGGTCGGAGCCCTCGATGCCGAAGAGGTCTTCGATGGTGAGCTGGTTGGGGTTCTCGCGCTCGATCTGGATGGTGATGACGGAGCGGTAGAGCGGCTTGGAGAAGTAGGAGGCCAGGAAGGTGCCGAGCATCACCACCGCGACGATCGACAGCGCCACCTTCCAGCGCTTGTAGATGACGTTCCAGTAGTGAGAGAGATGGACTTCCTGGCTGTTGAGCTCCATCCGCGTCCTAGAACCGGCTTTCCTTCAGGAAGATGGTATCCCCATCCTGGAGCGGAATGTCTTGTTTGTCGCCGTTGGCGATGGCCCGGTAGTTCGTGTTGATGGTCACGGTCTTGCCGTTGACCGTGCGGCTGATCTTGGCCGACTTCGAGGCGCGGTCCGTCGGGCCGCCGGCGCTGGCGATGGCCTGCATGAGGGTCGGCGCCTGCGAGCGGCGGAACTGCACGTTGCCCGGCCGCATCACCTCGCCCCACACGTAGATCGTGATCGGCGTGTCCATCTGGACGTTGACCACGTCGTTCGGAGCGAGCGGGATGTTCAGGTCCGGGTTGCCGTTGACCATCAGGTCTTCGATGTCGATGGGGAGCTGCTCGCTCAGGCCGTTCGCGCCGGTGCGCAGAACGTAGAGCGTCTTGCCGTAGCCGGTGGCCAGCCCGCCCGCGGCGGTGATGGCCTGCACGAGGGTGATGTTGCCGCTGATGCCGATCGAGCCGGGCCTCGTCACCGCGCCGACCACGGAGATCGGCTTGCTGCCGTACTCCACGATCTGCACCGAGACGTCCGCCTTCTTGATGAACTGCGCCTCGAGCAGGGTCTTGATCTTCAGCTCGGCCTGATTGGTGGTCAGCCCGCCGATGTCCACTTTGCCGACGAGGTTGAGGGTGATGCGGCCGTCATCCGAGACCGTGGCCCGCGTGTTCATCGAGGGGTCCTGCAGGACCTTGATCTCGAGCACGTCGCGCGAGCCGATCCGCGCATCGATGATGGCGGGGGAAATGGGCGACTGGAACGTGAGATCCTGCGCCCGCGCGATCGCGGGCATAGTCAGCGCCGCGACGGCGATCAGGGCAACGATGGCGATTCGGTTCCGGTTCATCTTGCTCGTCTTTCGAAACAACAAAGGCCGCTGCCTCCATCCCGGGGGCAGCGGCGGGGATGTTGTCTCCCTCAATTATTGGACCGAGGAGACTTATAAGCCCCGCGTGTGACCCCGTCATGCCGTCGCACGCAAAAAAAGCGCAAAACGGCGTCGTTCAGTTATTTTGAGTTACCGATTACGGGGTAAATGACAACCTGAGCACCACCCGTATTCCATTTTCCTGGTCCACCAGCCCGGGGAGGTTCGTGCTCCGGTCGTAGTACCCGACGTCGAAGCCCCCCCGGAAACGGCGGATGGTGTAGAGAAAGCCGACCCAGGGATAGGTATAGCGGTCGCGGCGGAGCACGCCGGCCACCGGCACCTGATAGGAATCGCGCCCGACCTGGAATCCGCTGCGCAGCGTGAGCCGCTTGGTCGTGGCCCACTCCAGCGACGTGCCGGCCCGGTCGAGGATGAAGTAGTCGTTGTTGGCGAAGATGGAGAACTCGATGTCCCGCGCGGCGTCGAAGCTCGCCGACCAGTGCGCCGCCACGCGCCGGTTGTACTGCGTCGTGGCCGTGAGGCCCTGGAAGTTCTTTGAGCGGGGGGTGTCGAAGGTCAGCTTGGTGTTGCCTGCCTCGAGCCGCCAATAGTTGCGCCCGTCATCGAAGAGGAAGCCGGCTCCGCCGTAAATGCGCTTGCTGTCCTTGTACGTGGCGCGCTTGAAGCGGTAGTCGCCCGCCTCGCCGGCAATGAAGAGCCCGGTGAGGGGGAAGGTCTTATGAAAAAGGGAGGCCCGGTAAGTGTGCTCCCGCCGGTCGAGGAGATCGACCGGCCGGTCCGATGGCTGGAAGCGGTTCCCGGGGTAGTCGATCTGCCGGTAGACGGCGTTGAAAGTGCCGGAGGTGCGGGAGGAGTACTTCCACTCCCCGACTACGCCCCCCTCCCGGTTTTTCTGGGTCACGATGCGGTTGATCTCG
>DATEOX010000133.1:0-6372 GCA_035273585.1 Thermoanaerobaculia bacterium | reverse complement strand
CGGCGGCCGTCGCCTGGTCGTTGTAGATCCCGCCGCCGCCGTACTGCTTCTCGTTGACCAGGATCTCCAGGAAGTCGTACGGCGCCGCGGCCGCGACGTCGCGCAGCGCGCGGTTGTCGAGCGTGAGCACGTAGCGCTCGGAGTCGAAGATGTTGTACTCGGTGCTGATGGCGGAGCGGCGGTCGTCGCGCGTGCGCGGCCGGTGCACGCCACTCGCGGCGCCGGGCAGGTCGATCGCCCGGACGTTGAAGTCCTTCTTGCGGCTCTTGAACGGCTCGGTGTCGAAGAGCTTGGCCGACAGCCGCTTCACATCATCATGAAACTTCGGCAACTGGGCCTCGGTGTATCCCTCGCCGATGATGAGCAGGTCGACCTTCTCCGATGCCGGCCCGTTCTCGAACACCGTCCAGACCTTGCCCATCGGCTTGATGTCCGCCGGGTTGACGAAGCGCGACGACGGATCGATGACCGTCGACCAGATCTGCTGGAAAGCGTTGAGGCGGTCCCGCTTCTTGAGGATCACCTGCACCGGCTTCTTCGGCCAGGGGAAGCGCAGCGACTCGTGAAACGTGCCCGCCCGCTCCTTCGCCTCGTCCGTCGTCTCCCACTCGCCGAAGACGGAGGCGAAGCCGCGGGAGAAGATCGGCTGGTTCGTCTCCCGGTCGACGACCTCGAAGTAGTACTTGCCGAGGTTCGTGGTGTCGATGAGGCGCGTGCGGGAGCCGGCCCACGGACCGGCGGAGACGACGCGGTCGAGGGCGATGATCTCCTCCCCCTTGTTGCCGGTGTGGAAGTAGTCGACGCGCATCGTCTTGTCGACGAAGCTGCTGTCGAACGTCGTGGCGGCGGAGGCCGCGGTGGCGAAGAGAAGCGTCACGAGAATGAAGCGAATCCGCATGGTGGCGCGATTGTAAACTCGGTTCCATGCGACGACTGGCCCTGCTCTTCGCGCCAAGAACCCTCGCCCCGCTTGCGGGGAGAGGGTGGCGCGGAGCGCCGGGTGAGGGGCCCGCGCAGAATACACGCCCCTCATCCGCCCTTCGGCTCTTACCAAGAACCCTCGCCCCGCTCGCGGGGAGAGGGTGGCGCGGAGCGCCGGGTGAGGGGCTCCTCCTCATCGCGCTGCTCATGGCGTTGCCTCTCGCGGCGCAGGAGAAGCTCGGCGAGACGATCACCGTCGAACGGATCATCGTCGACACGCGCGTCACGGACGCCGGCGGCGACCCGGTGCTGAACCTGGAGGCGAAGGACTTCCGGGTCCGCATCGACGGCAAGGAGGCGCGGGTCGAGTCGGTGGAGTGGATCCCGGAGACGGCCGCCGCGCGCGAGCTGGCCGGCGCGCTCGACGACGACCAGCAGATCCACGCCAGCGTCTCGGACGTACCGGCGCCTCGGGGACGGCTGCTCGTCTTCCTCTTCCAGACCGACTTCGCCCGCAACGCGGTGCGCTCCACCGGCCAGATGAAGTCGCTCATCTACGCCGACAAGCTGCTGGAGACGCTCGAGGAGCAGGACCGCGTGGCGGTCTTCTCCTACGACTCGCACCTCAAGTTCCGCCTCGACTTCAGCGGCAGCGTGGCCGACATCCACGACGCCTGCGAGAAGTCGCTGCGCATCGACGAGCCGCCCGCGCCGCGCGTCGTACCGCGGCCTTCCCTCGCCGCGAGCCTCAACCACGACGACATGCGCAACGCGGCCACGCCCGAGCGCGCGCTCACCGTGCTGGCCAACGCATTGCGTCCCATCCCCGGCACCAAGTCGCTGATCCTCTTCGGCTGGGGGCTGGGGCAGCTCTGGAACAGACGCGTGGAGATGGGCCGCGACTACGCCATCGCCCGCGGCGCGCTGGAGTCGGCGCGGGTGAGCGTCTTCTCCCTCGACTTCACCGCCGCCGACGGCCACACGCTCGCCGCCGGCCTGGCCACCGCGGCCAAGGACACGGGCGGCTTCTACGCCGCGCTGCACAACTTCCCGCAGCTCGCCATCGACCGTTTGCAGAAGACGCTCGCCGGCCACTACGAGCTCGAGGTGCGCAAACCGGAGACGAAGGTCACGGGTGTGCACACCATCCAGGTGGACGTCCTCGGCATCCGCAACGCGGTGGTGATGGCCCGGTCGACCTACGTCGACAAAAGCTGAGCACGGCGCGCGACTTGCACACCTTCCGTTGCACAAGGAGGTTGTGCAATGGCAGCAAAGTACGGGAAAAAGTCCCAGGACAAGGTGGAGAAGGCGATGCACGAGCGCAAGCGCGGCACGCTCAAGAGCGGCAGCTCGGGCAAGAAGGTGACGAGCCGCAAGCAGGCCATCGCCATCGGCCTGTCGGAGGCGAGGCGCGAAGGCGGCAAGGTGCCGAGCAAGAAGTCGTCATCGTCGAAGAAGTCGTCCTCGAAGAAGTCGTCGTCGAAGAAGGGCTCGTCGTCGAAGCGGTCGTCGTCGAAGAAGTCCTCCTCGAAGAAGACGACGAAGAAACGCTCCTCCTCCAAGAAGTCCTCCTCGAAGAAGCGCTCCTCGTCGAAGAAGTGACCTCCGTGTCATCCTGAGCGAAGCGAAGGATCCGCACCTTCAGGCGCAGCGCAAGATCGGTACGGATCCTTCGTCGTCTTCGCGACTCAGGATGACATGTGCACAATGCGGCATGCGCCTCAACGCCGTGCTGCTCGCCGCCTTTGCGGCGGTGTTCGTCTGGTCGCTCATTCGCCCGCATGACTACTTCACCTGGCTGCTCGAAGTCTTCCCGGCGATCATCGGCATCGCGCTGGTGATCGCCACCCGGCGGCGCTTTCCGCTCACGCCGCTCCTCCTCACGCTCCTCACCCTCCACGCCATCATCCTCATGGTCGGCGGCCACTACACGTACGCCCAGGTGCCGCTCGGCTTCTGGGTCCAGCGCGCCCTCGGCATGGCCCGCAACGACTACGACCGCCTCGGCCACTTCGCGCAGGGCTTCGTTCCGGCGATCCTCGCCCGCGAGGTGCTCATCCGCCGCAACGTCGTGCGCGGGCGCGGCTGGCTGTTCGCCATCGTGGTCTCGATCTGCCTGGCCATCAGCGCTGCCTACGAGCTGCTCGAATGGGCGGTCTCCATCGCCACCGGCGCGAAAGGCGACGCCTTCCTCGGCACGCAGGGCGACGTGTGGGACACGCAGAAGGACATGGCCACGGCGCTCGCCGGCGCGGTCATCGCGCAGGTGGCGCTGGCGGCGTGGCACGACCGTCAGCTCGCAGCCCGCGATAGTCGGTCAGGAACCAGATGAGGATGATCAGCAGCCCGACGGCGACGAAGAAGTTGCGCGACTTCAACCCCGCCGAGAAGCTCGCCAGCCACGGCAGCACGACCAGCAGCAGACCGACGATCAGCTCGATCCCGCCGTGCAGCGGAAACCCGAGGACCTTCAGAGCGCCGAGAGGGAAGCGGGTGACGAGGGTGAGGATGAGGTGCACCGCGGCCAGCGCGTAGCAGATCGCCGCCTGCCTCCCGCGGAAGCCCGCCACCGACGGGCCGGCAATCAGGAAGATGACCATCGCGTAGTCGATGATGCCGTGCGTGAGGGCGCCGATGCTTCTGTGCATATGCGTCATTCTGCCCGAAAGTGGGCCTCATACCAGGCGACGGAGCGGTCCAGCCAGTCGACGATGTGCTTCGGCTCGCGCAGCCCGTGCCCCTCGCGCGGGTAGCGGACGAACACGGTCTCGACCCCGACGTCCTTCAGCGCTATGTAGAACTGCTCGGCCTCGGAGACCGGCACGTCGTTGTCGTTCTCGCCGTGGATGAGCAGCGTCGGCGTCGCCGCCTGAGCCACGTAGCGCAGCGGCGAGCGCTTCCAGAGCTGGTCCATCGTGTCGAGCTGGTGCGGTCGATAGCCGTACTCCATCTCCTCGTACTGGTTGTAGTAGGTCGTGTAGTTGTAGCTGACCAGGTTGATGATCGCCGCGGTGGGGATGGCTGCCTTGAAGATGCGCGTCTGGGTGATGAGCCAGGCCGAAAGCTGCCCCCCGTAGCTCACCCCCTCGACGCCGAGGCGGTTGCGGTCGATCCAGGGGTAGCGGCGGAGCGCGGCGTTGACGCCGTACAACACGTCCTGCGCCTCGTCGCCGTTCTGGTCGCGGAAAACGGCGTCGGCGAAGGCCTGCCCGTAGCCGGTCGAGCCGCGGTAGTTGACCTGCAACACGGCCCAGCCGCGCGCGGCGTAGATCTGATGGCGGAAGGTGAAGAGCGACCCCTGCTGCCCGTGGGGCCCGCCGTGGATGGCGACGATCATCGGATGCTTCGATGTCGCGGTCATGCCGAGCGGTTTGGTGAGGAACGCCTCGACCTCGTACTTGTGGTCGTTGCTGACGAAGCGGAAGGACTCCGTCTTGGCCACCGTATCGAGCTGATTGAGGGATGTTGCTTGCTTGCCGTCGACGTAGAGCTGCGCGAGATCGGTGGGCGTGACGAGCGCGTAGGCGATGCGGCCGTTCTTCGCCACGGAGTACGACGTCACGCGGCCCTCGGCCTCGACGACGCGCTCCGCTTTGCCGCCCGAGGACGGGATGCGCATCAGCCGCACGTTGCCCCGCTCCTGCAGCGTGAAGTAGATCGACTTGCCGTCCGGCGACCAGTGCGCGGCCATCTGGCGGTTGTCGATGTCCTTGCCGACCTCGCGGCGGTCCGTACCGTCCGCGTCGATGGTCCAGACGTGGGTGTCCTCCATCGTCGTCTCGAGGTCGGTCAGGCCGCGACGCGTGCCGAGGAAGAGGAGTTGCTTGCCGTCCGGCGACCAGCGGGGCTGGTACTCGGCGCTCTCCGTGGCGGTGATGCGCCGGATCTCGCCGTCCTTGACCCGCACGGCGAAGAGGTCGGGATTGTGGAACTGATCCTCATCCGGATCGCGGTTGGAGACGAAGGCCAGCTCGCTGCCGTCCGGCGACCAGGCGATGGAATGTTCGTAATGGTCGCCGCTGGTGAGCTGGCGCGTCTGCCGCGTGGCGATGTCGTAGAGGAAGATGTGCAGGCGCCGGTTGTCGTTGAAGCGAGTGTTGCCTTCCACGAGGTCGGGCTTGTAGAGGAAGCGGCGGATGACCATCGGATCGCCGCCCGCCTCCTCGGTCTCGGGGCCGGGCGTGGACGAGACGAAGGCGATCGTGCGCCCGTCCGGCGACCAGGCGACGCTCGCGCCCTGGAGCTGGATCGGGCTGTTCGTCCCCTCCGTCGCGCCGACGGCGACGATGCCGCTGCCATCCTTCTTCGCGAGCTGCAGTCCGTCTTCGCCGCTGAACACCAGCCATTCGCCGTCCGGCGACCAGACCGGCCCCGAGGTGTGATCGGGCAGTTGCGTCGAGCTGCCGCTGGCCACGTCCAGGATGGCCAGCCGTCTGATCGGCCGCCCTTTCGGCTCGTTGCGCTCGACGGCGTAGGCGACGAGCTTGCCGTCCGGCGAGATGGCCACGTCGGAGACGCTGCGCAGTTTGTAGAGGTCCTGGCTCTGCAGCATGGCCGCCAGTATGACGGCGGTGAGCATCATGGGAAGTCGTCTCCTTCGCCGAAGTCGAGGATGCGGAAGCTCGGGTTGCCCGCCGCGGCGATGGCCAGGCGCAAGTCATCGACTGGCTGCGTCTCGCCGTCGTCGCCGAGGGCGAACGTGCCGTAATGCATCGGAACGCTCGTCTGCGCCCGCAGCACTTTGTGCGCCTCGACCGCCTCGGACGGATCGATGTGCGCTCGCTTCATGAACCAGCGCGGCAGATACGCGCCGATCGGCAGCAGCGCCACGCGGATGTTCGGGAAGCGCTTGGCGATCTGCACGAAATGCGACCCCCAGCCCGTGTCGCCTGCAAAGTAGACGTTGCCCGACGGCCCGGAGATCACGAAGCCGCCCCACAGGTTCGCGTCGCGGTCGGAGAGCCCGCGCGCGCAGAAGTGCTGCGCCGGGACGAGCGTGACGGTGACCCTGTCGTTCACCTTGCTCGACTGCCACCAGTCGAGCTCCTGCGCTCTTTCGACGCCATGCCTATCCATCAGCTTCCCGTTTCCCAGCGGCGTAAGGATGCGCGGCGCTTTCAACGCGCGCAGCGTCGGGACGTCGAGATGGTCGTAGTGGTTGTGGCTGACGAGCACCGCATCGATGGCCGGCAGATCCTCGAGGCGGATGCCGGGCGGCCGATGCCGCTTCGGCCCTGCGAACGGCAGCGGCGAGCAGCGCACGGACCAGATCGGATCGGTGAGCAGGTTCACCCCGTCCATCTGGACGAGCATCGTGGCGTGGTTGACGAAGGTGACCCGCACCCGCCCCCCATCCACCCTCCCCGGCGGTCGCTGCCCCGGCTTCGCATCCACCCATGGCCGCCAGACGCCGCTCTCCCGCGTCATCTGCCACTTGAGAAAGGAGCC
>DATEOX010000132.1:0-16972 GCA_035273585.1 Thermoanaerobaculia bacterium | reverse complement strand
GCCCCCACTGCGGCGTGTCTTGGCCGACCAGTTCCTTTGGAAGACTGTAGGCCTCCAACGCCTCGTGCAGACGCCTGGCCCACCGTTCGTCTTTCTGGCTGTAGCTGATGAAGGCCCAGTACTTATAGACCGGCTCGCCAGATGCCGGAGGCTCGCTCAAATTCTCCTCCTGCCGAGATTGACGTTGCCATCCTGACGCAGTTCCTGCGTTCTACCAAATTCCACCCCTGTGACAACGGGCTCGTCATCGCATCCGGCTCCGCCTCTACAATCCGCGCCATGGTGAAAATGTTCGCGTGGCTTTGCTCGATCGTCGCAGCGTCCGTCGCGACCGCGCAGACCTACCAGCACCCGCCGGAAGAGATTCGAAGGATCCTCGACGCGCCTGCGCCGGCCGATGCTCTCGTCAGCCCGAGCGGTGAGATGGTGCTCCTGGCCACTCCGGTGAGGTACCGGCCGATCTCCGATCTCGCCGAGCCGATGATCCGCGGCGCAGGGACACGCATCAATCCGAAGAACAACGCGTCGCACCTCTTTCCGTACTACGTGGCGCTGGAGCTCCATCATCTCCCGGGTGGTCGCGTCACGCCGATCCAACTGCCCGCGAATGCACGCGTGACGAACGTGCGATGGAGCTCGCGCGGCTCGATGTTCGCCTTCGCGAACGTCACAGCGACATCGGTCGAGCCGTGGGTCGTCGACGTCGCAACGGGAGCCAGTCGGCGCATCGAAGGGGTCCGACTCAACAGCGCCCTCGGATTTCCACTGGAATGGCTGCCCGACGAGAAGACGCTCCTCGTGAAGACGGTCCCCACAGAACGCGGAGATCCTCCTGCCGAAGACCTCGTACCTGCCGGTCCGAGAGCGGAGGAAAGCGCCGGCGTCAAGAGGGCGAGCAGCACGTACGAAACCGTCGACGTGCTGAAGTCGCCTCACGATCAGAACCTCTTCGAGTACTACGGCACGTCGCAGGTTGCGTTGGTGAGCACAACCGACAGCGCGATGCATCCGATCGGCGCGCCAGGCGTGATCTGGAAACTGCGGCCGTCACCCGACGGCAAATACCTGCTGGTCGAACGTTTCGAGCGGCCCTACTCCTCGTCGCGGATGATCGATCGGTTTCCGACGCTGGTCGAGGTGTGGGACATGGCCGGGAGAAAGGTAGAGACGATCGCCAGTCTCCCGCTCGCCGAGCAAGTGCCGATCGAAGGAGTTCGCGTCGGTCCGCGCGCTTACGAGTGGCGCGCCACCGCGCCGGCGACCGTCACGTGGGTCGAAGCTCTCGATGAGGGCGACACATACAAGAAGGTGCCGCATCACGACCGCGTGATGATGAAGCCGGTCGGAGCGGCGCCGACGGAGCTGATGCGTCTCCAGCATCGCTTCGACCGACTCCACTGGATCGAGCGGGGCGATCTCGCGCTCGTCGCCGAAGAAGATGCCGAAACGAGGACCAGGAAAACCTGGCTGCTGAACGCAACAGATCGGGGCGTCGCTCCGCGGCTGGTGTGGAGTGTCGGGCTCGATGACGCGTACCACGACCCCGGTGAGCCTGTCTTCGCCAGATGCCGAGCGGCGCGCGCGCGATTCGGGTCGTGAACGGCGCGATCTTCCTCAGTGGCGAGGGAGCATCACCCAAAGGAAGCCGGCCGTTCCTCGATCGCGTCAGTCTCCGGACCTTTCAGTCCGAGCGTCTCTTCCAGTCGTCGCCGGAGCAGTACGAGGCCTTCGTCGGATTCGTCGATCCCGCGAAGCCGGTGTTCGTCACGCGTCGGGAATCGTCGAAGGAGCCGCCGAATCTCGTACTGCGGACGCCCGGAGGCGCCCGACAACTGACTCACTTCGACGATCCTGCCGCTCTGCTGCGGACGCTGACGAAACGCATCGTGACGTACGAGCGCGCCGACGGCGTGAAGCTTTTCTTCACGCTCTACCTTCCGCCCGGCTACAAGGAAGGAACGACTCTGCCGACGATCATCTCGGCATATCCGCTCGACTTCGCCGATGCGAATGCCGCCGGGCAGGTGACGGAGTCATCGCAGCGCTTCACGATGCTCTGGGGTCCCTCTCCGATCTACCTGGCGTTGGAAGGCTACGCAGTGCTCGACGACGCGGCGATGCCGATCGTCGGCGCTTCGAAAAACGGATACGACACGATGATCGATCAAACGATCGCAAACGCGAAAGCGGCGATCGACAAGGCGGTGGCCCTGGGAGTCACCGACCGCAATCGCGTAGGCGTGATGGGACGCAGTCACGGCGCCCTCATGACGGCCAATCTTCTTGCCTGGAGCGATCTGTTCCGCGCCGGCGTCGCAAGCAGCGGCGCGTACAACCACACGCTTCGTCCGTTCGGATATCAGTTCGAGCGACGCACCCTCTATCAGGCGCCCGAGTCGTATATGAAGAATTCTCCGCTCCTGCATGCAGATCGAATCAACGAGCCGTTGCTCCTCATTCATGGTGAGCGCGACAACAATCCCGGTACGGTGCCGCTGCAGTCGGAAAAGCTATACGAGGCAATTCGCGGAACGGGTGGCACCACTCGTCTGGTCATGCTGCCGCTCGAGATTCACGGCTATCTCGCGCGCGAATCGGTCGAGCACGCGCTGTACGAGACGATCGCCTGGTTCGACAAATACGTGAAGAACGCAGGTCCACACCCCCCAGCCGCCCTCCCGAGCCCGCTTCGACGTTGACGCAGCGAGCGTCGTCCGCCATGTGGTGCAGCTCACCCCCTCGCAACCACCGGCACACACAAGTTACGACGAGGAGAGAGACAGGGACTCGAACTCTTCAGCAGCTTGTCGCGACTTGCAGTCCACTTAAGACGCCGTCTGTGCGATCCACGCGTCCACCTTTGCAATAGCCGCACGAGCTTCCGCAGACTTCACATGAGGTTTGATTTGCATCAATCTCGCGGCGCGAGCGCCGGCGTCCGCCTTCGGCTGCTGACGAGTAACGAACAGCGCCGTGGTTAACGGTTCGAGTTCTTTCACACCGAGCGATCCGAGTTTCGATGCTGCGAAGTCGATCGCCTGTTGGTGCTGTGCGATGGTTGCCGGGAGCTGTTCTCGGAGCTGCGAGAACCGCTCACCGGTGTCATACGTCACTCCCAGATCGCGAGGAGAGACCCGAAGGAACTCCTCTGCTTCTAGCAACGAGAGTCGGTTGCGCAACTGAAATGAGAACGGGCCATAGTAGTGAATACGGAACTCGTCCGAGAGCGGGACGCCGAAGAGTTCCTTCATCACGTACGCCGCCTTCTGCAGAAGGGTCTCGCCGCAAGGGAGACCGGTCGAGCGCACCTTCTCGACGAATGCCCCGAGGATTGCAGCTTGTCTGAGATACTCCGTGCTCATGATGGCTCCTTCTCGGAAAGAATCTTATCCAGGTTCTCATGCAGCCAAGTACGGCCCTCGTCGAGTAGCTCCGGCGCGATGAATACGAAGTCGAACACTGCCTTCGGCATCTTGTCGAGGATCTGCGAAAGGATGATGGACGACACAACCGCGCCATCTTCTCGCTCTACGGCAAAAGGGAATGGCCTAGGCATCGCAGACTCAGGCTTGCCCAATTTGATGTTGGTGTCACGCGCGACGAGGTCCTCGCCGAATTTGTCGCGCACCGCGCGATACACCACTCCTACTGCATCGGCGTTCTTTTTCAGATCCTCAGGACGACGCTCGTAGAGAACACGGAAGAACCTGCGCTGGAGAATGCGCGACGCGAGTTCGTGGCGCGGCGATTGCGGATCGGCAACGTCATCCTGCATGGCAGCCAGCACATGATCGTCGGTCAGACGCAGGTGACCCTCCACGGTAGTCGGGTAGATCCCGTCGGCCAGAAACGCTGGAAGGTACTTTTTCAGGTGAACATCGAGAGCGCGACGAACTTTGTGGAAGTAGAGCTGCTCGAACATGAAGTAACGGGCGAGCTGCAGTCCCTCGGCCGCGTGCAAACCGCCCACTTCAATCCCCACGACAGCCTTCTGCTGTTCCTCATCCCACAAGATTCGTAACGTATCGATCACGCGCTGATGATCAAAGCGGCCGTACGCCACACCGGCATGGAGAGAATCGCGGAGCAGGTAGTCGATCCGATCGACCCCGAACGGATCGCCAGTGACGATCTCCGTCATCAGTTCTTCCCACTCTGTGAACGACTCTCCGCTCCACTTTTCGGTACCGACGGCGATCTTCGCAACGTGATCCGCGTTCAGTGGAGGCGTCATGGCGCTCCACAATTTCTGCAGCGGTGCTGATCTGATCACCTCGACCGAAAGATTCTCGTGATGCGTCTCTTTCGGCAGCAGTTCCTCGGCGCCGTGAGAAAACGGGATATGCCCGAGATCGTGACAAAGGGCGGCCATTCGCACAACCGAACGCCAGTATCGGTGCTTCGCGTCCGTTGGGTCCGTAGATGGAAAGATATCCTTGAGACGACCAGTCGTCCGGCGGTTCTCCGGCTGCGTAAGTACATCGAAAACTCTTCCAGCTAGATCCATCACGCCGAGACAGTGTTCGAAGCGCTTGTGTGTCGCAGATGGGTACACGAGCCAGGTGAGCGCGAGCTGGTGAATGTGACGAAGCCTCTGAAACGCGCGCGAGTTAACGACTTTCCGTTCGTCGGACGTGAGAACAATGAATCCGTGAATCGGATCACGGAATTCGTTGTGTTCCTTCGCCACGATGGCATGGTAGCAGCGGCTCATGCGCGTCAGCCAAAGTTCTACCTGGCGTAGCGAGGTTCGACTTCATCGAGCGCGGCGGTTCTGACTTCGTCCAGTACTCCCAGCCACCGGCGACCGGCGACGCGCCGATGCGTTTGTTGGCCTAGCCCGTCCGGACGTTAAGCTCCCGTGAGAGCATGCGACTAGCACTTCGGCTCACGGGAGCTCGAGCGATTCTCGGCCTTACCCCCCCCACCGCAGTTCGTAAAGGAATGATTCGACGGACAAGCAGTGACGTTGACGCCGCGAGCGTCGTCCGCCAGGTGGTGCGGCTCACCCCCGCGCAACCACCGGCACACACAAATCCGTATGGTTCAGCCGGTACCGCACGTTCACCCGGGTCGTGTGGTAGATCTCGACCACCGGCAGGCCGACGAGCTGGTAGCCGGGGAGAGCCCGGAGGCGCGGGAAGATCGCGCGGTAGGCGGCGGGGAGCGTCTCATACGGTCCGGCGTGTGTGGTGACCGCGAACGGACCGCCGGGCAGGAGCTCGTAGCCTATTTTGCCCTCGGAGGCGAAGGGACCCGGCACGACCAGCGCCGCGTCGAAGCGGAGCCGCTTGGGCGGCGTGGTCCCGGGGGCGTCGTGCCCGATCCCCATCCAGACAGCCGGACCAGGCAGCCGGCGCCGGGCCGCCCAGGCCTCCAGGTCGTCGAAGAGGCTCTCCGGGACCGAGTCGTACGGTCCCAGGTGCCGCCGAAAGGCCAGGTGCATGGGCCGCAGGGGGATCACCTTCGTCGCCGAGATCTCGAAAGCCGCTGCTCCCTCGGCGCGGTCCTCCGTCCCAGTGTCGTGGCACGCCGACAACTGCTCGCGCACCCATTCGCGGTAGTCGCTCGGCGCGCGACCGAAGCGGCGGCGGAAGGCGCGGAGGAAGGTCTCGGGGTTTTGGAACCCGCACTCCAGGGCGATATCGAGCACGTTGGAGTCGTGCACCAGGAGTCGGAAGGCGCCGCGCTCCAGGCGGAGGCGCGAGGTGTAGGCCTTTGGCGTCTCCCCGACCGCCGCCTTGAATCGGCGCTGCAGATGGAAGGGCGAAAGCCCCGCCTTCCGACTGAGCGCCGCGAGACCGAGGTCCCCTTCCAGGTGGGCCTGGATGTGAACCAGCAACGGGAGGAGCGTCCCCCATTCCCCCTTCACGCCGGCTCCGCAACCTCGTTCCGCGCGGCCCTTCGGCCTGCGAGATGACACGCCAGGAGCTTCAGGAGATAGCTGAGGACCAGGATCCCGACGAGGCGCGGCGAAGGGGCGCCCATCGAAAGGACCAGCGCCAGATCGAGGAGGACGTAGAAGCCGAACAGGGCCATCGCGGTGGGCCAGGCGCGAGCAGGGAACCGTGAGCCGATCCAGCGGCAGATCAGGTAGAAGACCGGGACTCCCGCCACGACGGACACCCAAGGGCTCGCCACCTCGGCGTATCGCTGGTAGAAGGCCGGTGTCTCCCCGGGATGAACGAGGTAGCTGTAGAAGGCGACCCAGCCGAAGGCGGCGGCGATCTGCGCAACCATCGCCAGGAGCATCCCGCCGAGCGCCGCACCCCACCGAACGTCTCTCATTCTCACGTTCCGAGAGTAGCGCCGGGCGGCGGTGATGTCTTGACGTTTCTTGCGGATGACCGCGATCTCGTCGTCACTGCATGTACCCGAGCGCATGCAACCGCCGGATCGTTTCCGGATCGAGCTCGCGCGACGGCAGCGGCCTTTGCTTCCTCAGGGAGGCTTGCCACGCGCCCAGCTCGGCGGACATGCGCAGCGACGTCGCGTTGCGGCCGAGGTTTCGCGACTCCGCAGGATCTGCCGCCAGGTCATACAGCTCGATCCCGCCCCGCGGATCGACGATCGTCTTGAGCGTTCCCTCGATCCGCGCCCGGCCGGGGCGGCGGAACTTCTGCGCCAGGGCCAGCCCACGCATCGGAAACGACTCCGTGATCACCGGAAACGGGGCGTGCGCCGCGCCGGTCACGATCGACCACGCCTCCAGCGCGCTCACCGGTCCCTCGACCACGCTGCCGGTCGTCTGGGCGGGCCTCTTGACGATGAACGGTACGCGCACCTGATCCTCGTAATTGGTCGTGCCGTGAGCGATGGCGCCGTGCTCGCCGAACGACTCGCCGTGATCGGAAACGATCACGATGAGCGTGTCGTCGTAGACCTTGCGCGCGCGCAGCTCCTCGATCAGCCGGGCGATCTCGGCGTCTTCATACGCGATCCCGCCGTCGTACTGCGACAAGAGATGGGCGTGCTCTCGTGGCGTGATCTTCAACGGTTTGTCCCGCATCATCGTGGCGATCAGCCGATCGGAGAGCCCGACGCTCTGCGACGCGTCACGACCCGGGAACCGGGAGTCGTAGGGTGCCGGAGGGATGCAGGGCTCGTGAGCATCCATGTAGTTCACGACGAGGAAAAAAGGCCGCCGCTTGCCGGCGACCCGCGACAGGTATCGCCGGGCCAGGTCGGTGATCTCCGCGGCCCGACGGCTGAGAGAACGGAATCGCGCCGGCAGCGCGGGCTCGACCAGGGACATCACTCCGCGACGGAGCGAGAAATCATTCGGCGCACCGAACGGCAGCGCCGGCGGCCGCACGTCGAGGTGCTGGAACCCTTGATCCAGCCCGAACTGGCTACCGAGGTAGATGTGGTTCGCGGCGATCAATCCCGTTGCATAGCCGCGCGCCGACAGCAGCTCTGCCGCGGTCACCGCCGACGGCGGAAGCGGCCGACCCAAGCTCCATACCCCCTCATCGAGGTGCGCCGTGTGCTCGCTTCCGAACAGACCGGTGAACAGCGACGCCGTCGACGACAGCGTCATGTTCGACGGTGCGTACGCACGGCGGTACAGCGTCGCATCCCGCGCGAAACGCGTCAGGTGCGGCGTCGTATCGCGTGCGTATCCGTATGCCGACAGATGATCCGCGCGCACCGTGTCCATGAGGACGAGCAGTACGTTCTGCTGAGCCGTGCGCGGTGGCGACGCCTGGGGAGAAAGATCGCGTGGCGATGGAACCTCGACGAAGAGCGAGCCGACCATCGCCACTGCGAAGATCCCCAACGTGACGGCGGGCCGCAGCGGCCGTCCATGCCGCGTGCGAAGCATCGCCACGATGCCGATGACGATGACCGCTCCCGCCGCCGCGGCCGCCCTCATCCCGAACGACTGGCGACCGGCGAGCTCGCGCGCCATCCACAGCGGAAGGATCAGCAACCAGGCCGAGGTCCAGATCGAGGTTCGCAGCACGACGACCGCCGCCGCGATGCAGATCGCAAACACCGCCATTCGGCCGTCCATCCAAACGACCGCGTTCGCGGCGAACAGCACGGCCAGGCCCGGAATGGCGAAGCGGCCGAGCAGCGCTCCGACCAGCGGGTAGAGCACGAGCAGAAGGAGCGCAGAGCCGTCGTGCGGGACGAACGTCGGCGCAAACAGCAGGCGGCGCGCGTACACCGAGAATACGACCTCGACTGCGCCGTATGCAGCCCATGCAGCGGCGCCTTCGATCCGGCTGCCGTCCCATTTCATTCGATGGCCAGTGTATGCGATGGCGTCGAGCTGATCGTCACCCGGCCATCACGTCATCTCCTCAGCACGGCCTCGAACATTTCGGCATAGCGAGGCGCCTGGTAGCGCCAGTCCCACGCCTCCACCGCTGCGCGTGCGGCCCGGCCCATTCGGCCGCGGAGCTCGGGATCGTCCCGCAGCCGGCGCAGTTTGGCGGCGATGTCGTCGACGTCGCGAGTGACGAACAGCCCGTTTTCGCCGTCGCGAATCAACTCCGGCATGTTGCCGACCGGAGTGGTCAGGACGGGCAGTCCGCAGGCCGCCGCCTCGAGGCACGGGTTGGGCGTGCCCTCGCTGAGGCTGGCGCAGACGTAGACGTGCAGCGACTGGTAGAACGCGCGCATCTCCTCCGCACCGCGCCAGCGGTCCTCGCGTGCCGCAAGGCAGAGCTCCGCGCCCTCCACGGCGGCGACGGCGGGGATGATGAACGGGTGAACGCCGCGGTGCGCGGACCCGTGGTTGGACAGACTGCCCGCCCAGCCGACGCGCACGACGGCGGGAGGGGGCGGCGCGGCGGCCGGGCGGAAGAAGCTCGTGTCGACGCCGTTCGGCGTGTAGAACACATCACGTCCGAGCGCCGCCTCGAGCTGCATGGCGAGCTTCAGGCTGTTGGCGAAGACGGCGCGGGGAAGGCTGGAGAGCATGGCCAGCCCTGGCTTGCGCCACGCGCCTTCGAGCTCACGCTCACCGCAGGCGCCGAGCAGGAGCCGGTCGCGCACCCGTTGGAAGTCACGCTTCAGGGGCGACAGCCGATCGATCTGCAGCCAGTAGTAGACGAGCACGAGGTCGGCCGCGTCGATGTCGGCCCTGGTCACCTCCGCTTGGTAGCGCGTGACCAGCCGGTACTCGCCCTGGAGCGCGGCGGCGAGCGCTTGCGTCTTGCGGTCATGGGCCCAACCGGGGCGATCGACGACGCAGAGGACGAGCGGGCGCGCGCGCACATCGGACATGAGCTCGGCCGTGCGGACTCCTGTCAGCCCCGCCGCGCCGCCTCGATGGTGGCAATGTCGATTTTCTTCATCGGCATCATCGCCTCGAAGGCACGCTTTGCCTCATCGCCACCGGCCGCGAGCGCGTCGGTCAGCGCGCGCGGGGTGATCTGCCAGGAGAGGCCCCAGCGGTCTTTGCACCAACCACATTGGCTTTCCTCTCCCCCATTGTTGACGATCGCGTTCCAGTAGCGGTCGGTCTCTTCCTGATCGTCCGTGGCGATCTGGAACGAAAAGGCCTCGCTGTGCCTGAACGTCGGGCCGCCGTTGAGACCGAGACACGGGATGCCCAGAACGGTGAATTCCACCGTCAGCGCATCGCCCTTCCTGCCGCCAGGATAGTCGCTGGGCGCCTCGTGAACAGCGGTCACTTCACTATCCGGAAAGGTGGCAGCGTAGAAGCGCGCCGCTTCCACCGCATCCTTGTCGAACCAGAGACAAATCGTATTCTTCGGCTTCATGCTCGATGCTCCCTCGTTTGTGCAAATTTTGAACAACGGACGGCTGATGGCGGATCACGGCGTACATCCGCGCTAATTCTTCGGCTTCTCGATTCTCTTGTGCGTCTCGTTGACCACCAGCATCGCGGCGGAGCCGTACCAGAGGGTCAGATCGGGGACGAGGAGCGGCCATCGCATGCGTTTCATGCCGATACTATAGCGGCGTGGCTACCCCTGGCGCTCGCAGTGCGTGGTAGCCTGCACCGGCCCGACCGCCAACGACTCCGCAATGGCGCTGACCAGTATCATCATCCCGACGCACGACCGGCCTGAGCTGCTCCAGCGAGCCGTGGAGAGTGCGCGACGGGCCGGCGCGGAAATCGAAATCGTCGTCGTCGACGACGGCTCGACGGATGAAACGAGCGCCGTCTGCGCGTCGCTCGAAGGCATCGTCTACGTCCGTCTCGAGCAGCGGCGCGGCGTCGGCCATGCGCGCGCGGCGGGCATGGCGGCGAGCTCGGGTACCTACATCTCGTTCCTGGACGATGATGACGCCCGGCTGGAGGGCTCCATCGATCGCCAGCTCGCGATCCTCGAGGCCGCACCGGACGCGGCGCTGGTGTACGGCCAGGTCTACTCCGCGTCGCAGAGTCTGGCCATCGACGTTCAGCGTCTGTTTCCGCCGCTCTGTCCGAGCGGCGACATCTTCTGGATCTTGATCGGCAGCAACTTCATCGCCTCGTGCTCGGCCGTCGTGCGCCGCAGCGCGATCGAATCGGTCGGCGGTATGTTCTCCGAGGTCATGCCCGCCGATGACTGGGACCTCTGGCTGCGCATCGCGGAGCGATATCCGGTCGCGGTGCTGCCCGAGCCGGTCTCGATCTACCGCCAGCCGACGCTCTGGTCGAAGCAGGGATCGTCGCGATTCGCGGAGGGTCTGCTCTCCGCCGACCGGCGCGTGCTGGAGCGCTGCGCGAAACTGCCCCGCGCGATGGCGAATCCGCGCGCGTTTCGCCGCGCCGCCCGGCGCATGAAACGGTTCGTCTGCGGTCGCCTGCTGGCGGAGACCCTCGAGGCGGCGCGGCGCGGAGACTCGTACGCATTCGTCAGCCTTCGCCACGCGGTCGCCACGCCCGCCGCATTCGTGCACGCGCTCCTGTCGCCCCGCACGTGGAGGAAGCTGACGGAGCGCGTCGGATCGTGATCTGCGTCACCGGAATGCCCCGTTCCGGAACCTCGCTGGTCACGCAGTTGCTGCACCGCTGCGGCCTCCATCTCGGACCGCCGGAACAACTGATGCCGGCGAGCATCAACAACACCGACGGCTATTGGGAGAACCTCGCATTCGTCCGGCTCAACGAACGGTTGCTCGCGGCGAGCGGCGGCACGTGGTTCGCGCCGCCGGCGACGCTCCGGCCGACGCCCGAGATCACCGCGGAAGCGAAATCGATGCTCTCCCGATTCGAAGCGCAGGAGCCGTGGGCCTGGAAGGACCCGCGCAACGCGCTGACGCTTCCGTTCTGGAAGACCCTGCTGCCGTCGATGAAGGTGCTGGTCTGCATCCGGCATCCAGTCGAGACGGCTTCATCGCTCGTGGCGAGCACGCTGATTCCGCGCTCCTGGCCGTTCTACTGGTCGGTGACGCGTCCCGATTCGTCGATCCATCTGCGCGACGGCGCATCGCGGCTTCACCAGCGGATGTGGGGCGCGGCGCGCACGTCGATGTCGATCCGCAGGCGCCTCGATCTGGTCCACGAGGTCGGTCTCGAGCTCTGGCGCATCTACAACGCGAGAATTCTCGAAGCGACCGGCGCCGGCGATCGTCTCGTCACGCATTACGAAGCGACTCTGACGAAGCCGCGCGCGGAGCTGGAGCGGATCCTCAGCTTCGCCGGAATGCACGTTTCGTCCGACGTTCTCGACGAGGTTGCGCGCGCCGTGTCACCGCGCATGCGGCACCACCACGGCGACCGTGCGAGGCTCGATCCGGAGCTCGCCAGGCTTTACGCCCGGCTTTCGCGCGAAGCGGTCTACGAGCCCTGAGCCCGACTCATCACCACTCGATGCAGTGCCGGCGTCGAGGCGAAGACGTGTCGAGATCGGCTTCGTCGGCCGTGAAGCGCAGCTCGGCCTGAGATGGAAGACGGATGTCGCCGGCCGTGAGCCGGGCGCGCCAGCCGTGCCAGCCGCTCTGAACCTCGGCGGCGTCGTAGCGCCGGCGCACGTATTTGCGGATCATGTGCTCGCGGCTGAGGATGAGGTAGTGACGGAGAAAGAGCGGCTGCGGCGAAATCCGTCGGCCGGGGAAGCTCGCCTGATGCCCTCCCGTGCCTACCAGGTCCACGTCGGTTTGGCGCTTCCAGGCACGGACGAGATGCAATGGTCCCGGTGCAAACGGGTAGTACCAGCGCATCGTGCGGCGGAACTCGGGATGATCGTGATCCGGCGCCTCGCGCGTGGCGACGAAAGTCAACTCGCGGAACTCCACCGCGTCAAAGCCGGCGGCATCAGCCGCGGCGAACGCCTCCGCCAGAGTCTGACCGGGACATGGTGACTGCGGGATCTCGTCGGCATCGAGGTGCAGGAACCAGTCGGCGGTGAGCTCCGCGGCGAGCTGTTGTTTGCGAGCGAGGATCTGCCGCCAGCGGTAGGTGCCGTCGCGCGGCAACGTCTCGATCCCCCGCAGCCCGCGCCCGAGATAGCCCGTCGCGATCTCCACCGTCCGATCGGTCGATTCGTTATCGCACAGGTAAGCCTCTAGGCCGTTCGCGAAGAGGTGCTCCAGGCAACCGCCGATGAACCGCTCCTCGTTGTAGGTGGCGATGATGGCCACGACCGATGGCCGCATGGGGGCGGCATGATACCGCGCACGCCCGCGCCGTCCCGACCTCAGGCCTCACGTTGCCAGTTGCATTTTTGTGGATGGAAAGACACACGCACTTACGTCTTTGGGGTGTTACTCTCCGACGCACTTCCCGTTCAGGAGTCCGTCATGCGCCTAAGGAACCTCCTCGCCCTCCTCGTCGTCGTCTCCCTATCCCTGCTGGCGACGCTGCCGGCGCTGGCCCAGAGCCAGTTTCCCGGCGAGGAGCTCTGCGATCCGGGCGTTCAGGACTGCCGGCAGCTCCTCTGGAGCCGCATCGACGCCGAGACGGTGGAGATCGACGTGGCCTTCTGGTTCATGTTCGACACGTCGCTCTCCGGGAAGCTCATCGACGCCAAGCGGCGCGGCGTGAAGGTGCGCGTGCTCGTCGACAACGACGCGTCGAACACCTATCCGGCCAACCAGCCGATCCTCGATCAACTCGCCAGCAACGGCATCCCGATGCGCGACTACAAGGCGACGGACGGCATCCAGCACTGGAAGATGATGCTGTTCGCCGGCCAGGGCGTGGTCGAGTTCAGCGCCGCGAACTACGGCGGAGACGACTTCGTCGGGAGCGATCCTTACCGCAACTACATCGCCGAGGCGATCTTCTTCTGCAAGACGCCGTCGGTGCTGGACTCGTTCAAGACCCGCTTCGACGACCTCTGGATGGACGACAACCTGTACGGCGACTACGCGAACATCGTCCGCCCGTTGACGCGCAGCTATCCGGTGGTGGCGTTCGATCCGGAGCTGAACTTCGTCCCCATCCAGAACTACCAGAACCGCCTCCTGCCGCTCATCAACGGCGAACAGCAGCAGATCGACGCGATCATGTACCGCTTCACCGTCAGGGAGATCGCCGACGCCCTCATCGCCGCAAAGAACCGCGGTGTTCCGGTGCGCCTCATCACCGAGCAGGACCAGTACCGCAACAGCACGTTCCGCTGGGACGCGTACAACGTCGACCGCATCCACAAGGCCGGCATTCCGGTGAAGTTCCGCGCTCATCAAGGTCTGATGCACCAGAAGTCGATCATCCTCTACGGCCAGAACGTCACCGCGTTCGGCTCCTCGAACTGGGACGAGGGCGCCGTGGCCGTGCACCAGGAGCACAACTACTTCACCAGCCGGGCGTGGATCAAAGACTGGTTCGTGAACCAGTTCAACCGGCGCTGGAGCTCGAACAACCCGGTCGGCGCCGTGGAGTACGCGCCGTTCGTGCCGCTGCCTCCCGACGCGCCGGTCAACATCGCCCCGGCCAACGGCGCGACCGGCCAGCCGACGTCGGTCACGCTGACGTGGGAAGGCGGACTTTGGGCCCACAGGTACGACATCTACCTCGGCACGAATCCCAACTCGCTCCCGCTGCTCGCCGCCGGCGTCAATACCGGCTCGATCGAAGACGGTGTCAATGAGACCTACGGCGTCTCGGTCGCCGCCGGAACGACGTACTACTGGCGCATCGTCGGCAGGACGATGGCCGACCAGACGGCGAACGGCCCGACGTGGAGCTTCACGACCGGCGGCAGCGGCTCGCCCGCGCCGACGGTGACGGCGATCTCGCCCGGCTCAGGCAGTACCAGCGGCGGCACGGCCGTCACCATCACCGGCTCGAGCTTCCAGGCCGGAGCCACGGTGACGATCGGCGGCGCCGCGGCTACCGGCGTGAACGTCGCGAGTGGCAGCGCGATCACCGCCACCACCCCCGCGCACGCGGCAGGCGCGGCCGACGTCGTCGTCCGCAATCCCGACAATCAGACCGGGACGCTCCCCGGCGGCTTCACCTACGGCGCGCCGCCCGCGGCGGGCGAGATCGTGTTGTATGCCTCGGAGGCGGGTGTGAGGGTGGGGAACTGGAGCGTGGCGGCCGACGGGACGGCGGCGGGCGGATCGCGCATTGCGAATGCCGACGCCGGCGCGGCGAAGATCGTCACGCCGCGGGCGAATCCGGCCGACTACTTCCAGATCACGTTCAATGCGAACGCCGGCACCGCCTACCACCTCTGGATGCGCGGCCGGGCCCAGAACGACTCGCCGTTCAACGACTCGGTGCACCTGCAGTTCTCCGACAGCGTGGATGCCTCCGACACGCCGCACTGGCGCATCGGCAGTACCGAAAGCCAGGAGTACAACCTCGAGGACTGCCTCGGCTGCACCGTGCAGGGATGGGGATGGCAGGACAACGCCTGGCCGACCGGCGCGACAGCGCAGCTCATCTACTTCCAAACGAGCGGCAGCCATACCGTGCGCGTGCAGGTGCGTGAAGACGGCCTCTCGCTCGACCAGATCGTCCTCTCCCCGACGACCTATTTCAGCTCGTCGCCAGGCGCGCTGCGCAACGACGCCACGATCCTGCCGAAGAGCGGCGGCCCCGCGGCCGCGCCGACCGTGAGCGCGATCGCGCCCAACTCCGGCAGCACGAACGGCGGCACGTCCGTCACGATCACCGGTACGAACTTCGTCAGCGGTGCCACGGTCACCCTCGGCGGCACGGCCGCGACGGGAGTAAACGTCATGAGCGCCACGTCGATCACCGCCACCACCCCGGCCCACGCCGCGGGCGCGGTGAACGTCGTCGTGCGCAATCCCGACGCGCAGACCGGCACGCTGCCGAGCGGATTCACCTACACCGCACCGAGCGGGCTGCCCAGCCCGTGGCTGAGCACCGACGTCGGCGGCCCGGCTCCCGCCGGAAGCGCGAGCCATGCCTCGGGCGTCTTCACCCTGAACGGCGGCGGCGCCGACATCTACGGCACCACCGACACGTTCCGGTACGTCTATCGTCCGATGCCCGGCGACGGCGAGATCATCGCCCGCATCGACTCGCTCACGAACACCAGCGATGAATTCGCGGTCGCCGGCGTGATGATCCGCAAGGACATCGCGGATGCCGCCTCGCCGGAAGTGTCGATGCTCGTCACGCCGTCGTTCAGCGGGCGTGCGAAGTTCCGCTACCGCGAGACGGCGAACGGCATCACCACGAGCCTCGGGCCGGGCCCGGGATCGATCACGCTGCCGCAGTGGGTGCGCCTCGTGCGCACCGGCACGCGCGTCGACGCCTACCGCTCCGATACCGGCAGCGGCAACTGGACCCTTACCGGGACGATCAACATCGACTTCGGCGCGAACGCGCAAGTCGGGCTCGTGGTGAACAGCCACAACACCTCGAGCCTGGCGACCGCGACGATCAGCAACGTTTCCCCTTGATGATCATTCAACTCAGTGCCGGGCGGCGCGGCGCCGAATGGGCGCCGTACCGCCGGCAGGGAGCACGACGATCGCGGCGGGCGATGCGCTCGCGCCGCATTTCGATCCGTGGACGTAATGGAACGTCTGATTTCCGGCCGCATCGGGGAGGGTGCGGGTGAAGGTGTGGCGGTAGGTCGTCGGGAAAGGATCGGGGATCGACGGGAACAGCGTGCGCCGGCGGTTCTGAAACTCGGCGGCCCACTGCGACATCGTCCGTCCCGAGCCCGCCGGGTCGAGGATGCCGCCCGGCTGGCGCACAGCTTCCCAGAAGCGCTCCTCATAGAGCTCGACGTACACGCCTTGTGAGTTGGCCAATGCGTTCAGCAGCGCCGAGTCGACGTCCGCCGGATTCGACACCTTCTCGGCGTTGTTCGTCTGCCAGCCTGTCACCTGCCCTTCCAGGCCCTCCTGGAGGACGAACTTGTTCGGACAACCCGGAGCATTGATGTTGGCCAGGCAGTTGTCGGCCTTCTTCGTGGTCAGGCCGTTGTGAGAGACGGCGAACAGCAGGCCGTGAGCGGCCTGGCCGTTGTTGATGATGGTCTGCGTCTGCTCCGTCCCGCCGGGCAGCGCCCCTCCCGACGAGTTTCCGCTGGTCGTCTCGTATGCGCCGCTGTTGCTGACGCGCGGGAAGCCTTCCTGGATGAGGGCATAGGACATCGTCTTTTCCGGAAACTCGGAGACGAAGAGAGACGTCTGCGCCTGATAGAACGCGTAGAGGCCGGCCGGCGTGTATCCGTGCTCGGCGAATACCTGGGTGTTGCAGACGCAGCCGGATGCGCACCTCTTGGGCAGCCGGTTCTCATGCGAAAAGAGGTTGGCGCCGCTCGGCTTGATGTAGGCCAGCGCGCGATACCAGTCCGCGCGCGACTTCAGGTGACTGGCCACCTTGCGCAGCAAAGCGAAGTAGTGATTCTGATAAGCGACGTCGGTGGGGCTGCCGAGCGTCATCCGGCTGCCGCATCCGGCATCGTCATCGCTTCCGCTGTCCTGAAGCTGCAGGGCGGTCACGCCGTTCGTGAACAGCCACGCCGGCGTGCCGTCATCGCCCGCCTTGATCCCGAGGCTGTAGACCTTGCCGTTCTTCACCGCCTTGTCGACCTCGCGATCGAGGGTCGTGAAGTCGAAGCTCGAGTCT
>DATEOX010000131.1:0-8511 GCA_035273585.1 Thermoanaerobaculia bacterium | reverse complement strand
GTGGCGCAGACCGCGACGCAGCCCATCGCGCCGGCGCCGGTCGCCGCACGCGTCATTCGCGAGGGTGACGTGATCGACTTCCAGGAGCTGGACACGCAGCCGCGCGCCCTCTCCGCGGTGCGGCCGAGCTACCCGCAGTTGGCCATCCGCCAGCGCGTGGAGGGAACGATCATCCTCACCGTCCTGATCTCGGAGACGGGCGAGGTGTCGGACGTGCGCGTGCTGCGCGGCATCGACAAGTTCGGCCTGAACGAGGCGGCCATCCGCGCCCTGCGCAATACGCGCTTCAGCTCCCCGATGAAGGATGGCAAGCGGGTGAAGACCTGGTTCCCGCAGTCAGTGCAGTTCAAGCTGTAGGCCGGCACGGCCGGCTGCACTGGCTGGCCAAGCCTCAGCGAGCGGTGGCGCCTGAACGCCACTCGAGTGCATTCAGGCGCACGCCCAGCTCCCGCGGATCGCCCGGCGTGCGCACGGCGCCCGTCGTCTCGATGACGAGCTCCCGCGCCCCGCGCGGGTCATAAGTGCGCTCGACGTCGGCCGCGGTCATGCGGAAGCGGTCGACGGTATCGCCAACCCGCACGGTGATCATCGGCGGCTCCGGCAGCGCATCGAGCGGGACGTACAGCCGCAAAGTGAGCTTGCAGCCGCCCGGCGGCAGCGTCATCACCGAACGCCGCGCCATCCACCGCCACGCCTCCTCCTCGCCGTACCACCCCTCCCCGAATACCACGCGCGGCACCGGCTGCAGCAGGACGTCGAAGTAGCGCCGCCGTACGAGGTCCCACAGCGCGCCGTGCTCGCGCCGGAACGCCCCCTCTCCCTCGGCCAGATACCAGGCCTGCTCTCCATCGCGCCAGAGCGCCGTCGGCGCCTCGTCCTTTACCACGCGCTCCTTCGGCAGATAGAGATCGGCGTACGCGGCCATCGTCTCGTCGACGTACACCGTGCCTTGCGCCGGAATGGCGCGGATCGCGCGCACCGGCGGCGACGGATGCGTGTGCACCTCGCGCAAGGACGGCCAGGTCCACCACGCCATCAGCACGATGAGCGCCGCGGCGGCGACGATGCTCCAGCGGCGGAAGATCAGCTCCAATCCGTCCGCGGCGAGCAGTGCGATGAGCGGCGCGTAGCCGATGGAGAAGCGGCTGACGCTGAAGCGGTCGAGGAGCAGGATGGCCAGCATGCAGAACGGGCCGAACGCGGCGAGCATCACCAGGATCGGGGCGCGGCGGCGGACGAGCGTGACGACGCCGGAGACGAGGACGAGCGTCGCGACCGGGATGTTGATCGGCAGCCAGCGGTACGGCCAGATGACGAAGTTGTCGATGAGTGCCCAGAGCGGCGGCCGACCAGGCGCGCGGAAGGAATCGGTCCGGGCGATGTAGGCTTGATGCTCGGCCAGCCGCTCGCGATACAGCGCCCATCCGCCGCTGAGCTGCACTGCCGCGGCGTAGCTGGCGATGATGATGGCGAATCCGAGGGCCACCGCGGCCGACGCGCGGACAACGCCGCGGCGCAGCACGTGCGGCGCGGCGATCAGCGCCGGCGCGAGGACGATGACCAGGTTCTGCGGCCGGTAGCCGGCGGCCATGGCGGCGACCACGGCGGCGCCCCACAGCGCGCCGTCGCTGCGGCAGGCGCGGAGCAGCAGGGCCACCGCCAGCACGACGAGCGTCATCGACGGCACATCGCTGAGGGCCATGCCGCCGTAGAGCCAGACGTTCGGGAAGAAGGCGAGCAGCGCGGCGGCAATGAGCGAAACGCGGAAGCCGGCGCGCAGCTCGCGTCCGAGGAGGAACATGGCCGGGACGATGGCCACGCCGGCGAGGAAGCTGACCGCCTGCAGCGCGTGGAAGTCGGAGAAGCCGGCGAGCTGGAACAGCTTCGCCGTGGCGATGTAGAGCGGGAAGCCCGGCGGATGCGGATGGTGTGCGGCGACGTCGTAGTGGCGCAACGCGAGCGAGAAGAGGGCCTCGTCCCAATCCCACAGCGTGCGGGCCAGCGCCAACCAGCGGGTGATCATCACGACGACGGTCAGCGCGAGAACGGCGAGCCGCTGGGCGCGCGTGAGCGGCTCGGGCGGGACGGCGAGCGAGCACCACCACGCCTTCATTGCGCTTTCCACGTCAGTCCGCGCAACTGCAGCCCGAGGTCGCGTGTGTCGCCGTTCCGTCCGAGGCGAGCCGGGTTCACCACGCCGTCCGTCTCGATGCGCAGCTCGTTCGGCGCACCGTCGCGCGAGGCGAGCGCGTAGGTGCGCGTCACGTCGCTCTTCGACGCGACGAACGTATCGACGATCGCGCCGTTGAAGGAGACCGTTACCCGCGGCGGCCGCGGCAATGCATCGAGCGGCACGTAGAACTTCATGGTCAGTTGCCCATTGCCGTGAACGGGCGGCAATCGCGTCGTCGACCGGCCGCTCATCCACCGCCACACGTGGTCCTCGGTGCTTTCCTCGCCGTACCAGCCGTCGACGAACTGCGCGCGGTCGGCGAGCGGCTGCACGGAGGTCTCGAAGTAGCCGTGATGGTTGATGTTCCAGAGGCGGCCGTGCGGGCGGCGGAAGTTCACCGCGTCGGCGGAGGCGCTCGCGCCGACGGTGAGCAGCCACGCGTCGCGCGCGTCGGAGATCTGGTCGACGCGAAACGCGTCCGAGACCGGCACCTGACGGTAGTCGTTCAGGTAGTACTCGGCGAACGGGCTCATGCTGTCGTGCACGTAGATCGTGACCTCGTTCCTGTCGAGATGCTGGCTGATCCAGGTCGATGCGGCGTACGTCGGCGACTCGTGCCTGCGCACCTGGCGCAGCGCGGAGGCGGTCCAGGGGATGAGGCGGGCGAAGATGCCGAGGAGGAAAACGACCTGGATCACGGCCGCCGCGCGCGCGTGGCGCACCAGCTCCGCGACGGTGCGCATCCCCTCGGCGGCGAGCAGCGCGAGGAGCGGGATGTAGCCGATGGAGAGGCGGCTCAGGCTCGTGACGTCGAGCATCAGCCAGGCGAACAGGAAGAACGGCCCGAAGATGAGCAGCGCATGGCGCGTGCCGGCGCGGAAGCGAAGGATGCCGATGGCGGCGAAGGCGCCGATGAGGGTCGAGACCTTGCCGGCGCGATAGGGATCGATGGCGAAGTCGCGCCACATGTCGAGGAGGGGCGGTCGGCCGGGATTGTGGTACGAGTCGACCTTCAGCACGTACTCGCGGTGCGTCTCGATCGCATCGCGGTAGCGCGTGACTCCCGTTGCCAGCGCCGCGCCGCCGTAAGCGACGATGATGATGAGCGCGGCAAGGGCGCCGCCGAGGAGGACGTCGACTTTGCGCTGCCGCATGCGCAGCCACGATCCGCACAGCCACGGCCACAATCCGAGCAGCGCGTTCTGCGGCCGGAAGGCGATCGACACGCCGAGCAGCAGGCATCCGAGCAAGTAGGAGCGGCGATCATCGCCGCGCAACAGCAGCGCGGCGGAGGCGATCACCGCCACCACCGCCGGCACGTCGCTGAAGGCGGTGCCGCCGAAGTACCAGACGTTGGGCAGGAACGAGAAGAGCGTCGCAGCGACGGCGGCCGTCACGGGCGGGAGCCTGAGCGTCCGGGCCAGGAGCCAGAGCGCGGGAAAGGCGAGGATCGCGCCGAGCATGGCCACCGCCTGCAGGGCGCGGAAGTCGCTCGTGGCGGCGAGGCGCACCACGCGGGCGAGGGCGATGAAAAGGGGGAAGCCGGGCGGGTGGGGGTGGTGGGCCGCGACGTCGTAGTCGTGCAGGGCCATGGAGAAGAGCGCCTCGTCCCAATCCCACAAGGTGCGGGAGAGGGCGACGAAGCGGGTGGCGGCGATCAGGATTGAAAGAGCGATCAGCGATCGGCGGGCAGCGGTCAACGGCACCATTCTCGCAAAAATCGGCCGCAACATGCCGCCCAGAGGCGTTCGCCGTCGGTGGAATCTCGACCTGCACGGCATCCGCCGCGAGGGGACGAAGGAGAGCGGGTTCACCTACCGCACGTCGGAAGGCGCCGAGGTCTCGGACGAGAAGACGCTGGCCCGCATCCGCAAGCTGCGCATCCCGCCTGCATGGCAGGACGTGCGCGTGGCGCGCAGCGACAGCGCGCCGCTGCAGGCCGTCGGCGTGGACAAGAAGGGGCGGACGCAGTACCTCTACCACCCCCGCTTCCGCGCCCAGCGCGAGGAGGAGAAGTTCCTTCGCGTCGTCGAGTTCGGTGAGTCGCTCCCGCGGCTGCGGGCGCGCGTGCGGCAGGACCTCAAGCGCGAGGAGCTCGACCGGCAGCGCGTGCTGGCGGCCATCGTCCGCCTCATCGACCAGGGCTTCTTCCGCGTCGGCAACGACAAGAGCGCTCGCTCCGAGTCCACTTACGGCCTGACCACGGTCCTCGGCAAACACGTCAAGCTCGATGGCGAGACGCTGCTCTTCGATTACGTCGGCAAGTGGCGCAAGAAGCATCAGAAGGCCATCTCCGACGCCGACGTGGCGGAGGTCGTGGCGAAGCTGAAGAAGATGCGCGGCAGCGAGTTGTTCAAGTTCCTGAGCCACGGGCGGGTCGTCGACGTGAAAGACCGCCACGTCAACGACTACATCCAGGCCGTCGTCGGCGACGACTTCACGGCCAAGGACTTCCGCACCTGGGCCGGTACGCTGCTCTGCTCCATCGCCCTGGCCATGCAGGGGCAGGCGCCGAGCAAGACGGAGCGCAAGCGCAACGTGCGGAAGGCGATCGTGGCCACCTCCGAGCAGCTCGGCAACACACCCGCCGTCTGCCGCTCGTCCTACATCTGCCCGCGGCTCCTCGACGAATACATGGACGGGAAGCCGTTCGAGGTCCTGCGCAAGCAGGCCAAAGGCAGCCCCGTGGTGCGCGTCGGCCTCTCGAAGGAGGAGCGCGCGCTGCTCAAGTTCCTACGCGAGACGATCGCCGATCGGCGCCGACGGCCGCGGGCGGCGTAGTTGTTGGTTGTTAGTTGTTGGTTGTTAGTAGGACATCCGGCCGGACATCGTACTAACAACCACTAACCACTAACCAACAACCATCAGAACGTCTCCCCGATCCAGAAGCTCGTCCGCCAGCCGGCGTCGTCCGGGACGGCGCTCTTGAAGCGTTTGGCAAAGTCCCAGTGCAGTTCCAGGCCGAGGAAGTCGAAGGAGATGCCGTAGCCAACGGAGGCCTTGCCGTCGACGAGCTTCCCATCCTTCATGAAGGTGAACGGCGGGAGGGGGATCCCGTTGAACGCCGAGCCGCGGAAGGTGGCGGCGCCGACGTCGAAGAAGAGCGTGCCGCGGACCTGCTGGAGGGTGATGATCGGCGTGACCAGGACGTCCACCAGCGGGAAGCGGAACTCGAAGTTCGCGAACGCGGCGCGGTTGCCCTGCACCTCGCGGAAGTCATATCCACGCAGCGTGTTCAGGCCGCCGAAGTAGTAGAAGTTGGGGAACGTGCCGCGCGACGCACCGGCGAAGACGCGGGCGGCAAGGAGGGTGCGGGAGCTGAGCTGCAGGTACTCGCGCCATTCCAGCGACATGTCGTGAGTCAGCGCCCCGCGCGACTTCGTATCGGCGGCGTACAGGGTGCCGACCTCGTAGCGGCGGCCGGAGATGGGGCCGAAGGACTTGTAGATGGTCGAGTCGCCGCTGAACGAGGCGCTGACGAGCGGGAAGTTGTCCCGCCGCTGGGCGAAGGTGATGATGCCGGTGCTCTGATCGATATTCGTGGGGAAGGCAATGCTCCGGGCTTGGTAGCCGAAGCCGAAGTCGACGCGGTGGTAGCGCGTGAATGGATAGCTGAGGATGCCGATCGCGCCGGTCTCGCGGTAGAGCTGCTGCACCCGGTCGTTGCGGTTCGTCTCGAAGTTCTGCGTGGTGAAGAACGAGCGGTTGTCGAAGAGGCGCACGCCCCAGTTCAGCCGCCGGTGCAGATCGAAGTAGAGGAAATCGAAGTTGGAGAAGGACGACACGGAGTCGAGCGAGGCGATGAAGCGCCGGTTGCCGAGCATGTCGCTCATGTAGATGACCGAGCGCGACACGAGGAGCTGGTCGGAGCTGACGCCGGCGTTGACCTCCACGTCGTCGATGAAGAGCTTGAAGCCGCTGGGCTTCTCGATCTTCTCCTCGTCGATGGCCACCTCCACCGGCGGCTGGAACGCCGTCCGGCTCTCGGCCAGGAGCGGCGCCGAGGGAAGGGTCGTCTTCTCCGCAGCATGCAGCGGCTTGTCCGTCGGGGCGGAGAAGAGCTGCCAGCGCCGCTTGTAGTACGAGGCGAAGACCATCCGCTCCTTGCCGTTCGTCCCGGTGAAGACCACCGGCGTGAAGCAGCCGCCGACGACGTCCGTGTATTGCAGCAGGTCGCCGTTCTCCAGGTCCAGGGAGTAGATGTTGTACGCGGCGTACGCCGCCGGATCGGGCTTCGGCGTGTCCCCCTGCCGCTTCGCCGCATCCTCGGCCTGCTCGAGGATGTTCGCCGCCACTTCGATGTTCCGGCCGGTCTGCTTGTCGGAGGAGAAGAAGACCCGCTTGCCGTCCGGGCTGAACCAGGCGTCGGAGTCGTTCCACTGGCCGGACGTGAGCTGGTAGCGCTCCGCCGGGTTGGCCAGGTTCAGGCGGAAGAGCTTCGCGTAGCCGTCGACCACCGACGAGTAGACCATCCACTTGCCGTCCGGCGAGAAGACCGGGGCGGCATCGAAGAAGCGGTCCTTGGTCAGGTTCGTCGTCTCCCCCGACTCGATGTGGTAGAGGAAGATGTCCGGCTGGTTGCCCAGGAAGCCGGCGAAGGCGATGGCCTTGCCGTCGCGCGTGTAGGCCGGCGAGAGCTGCTGTTCGACCTTCATCGGCGCCGACTGCACGGTCTCCCCGGTGATGGGGTTGATGAGCAGCAGGTTGCGCCCGCGCTCCTTCTTGACGAAGACCGCGATCTGGTCGCCGTTCGGGGCGAAGGCGATGTCCCTTCCCATCACCGGACCGACGGTGAACGACTGGGCGATGGGGTACTCGTAGCGGCTGGTGTAGCCGGAGGTCAGGTTCTTGAGGAGCTTGCGCTCCGGGATGTTGAACAGGACGACGTCGACGTCTTCCTTGTAGGTGGTGAAGCCGGCCAGGAGGTCGCCGGAGGGCGACGGCACGGGCGAGATCTCATCGCTCGGGATCTGCTGGTTGATGCGGAACGGGTCGCCGTACTCCGTCGGCTCCCCCTTGGCGATGAGGGCCGGGAGGTACTGCTTGCGCAGCCAGGTGCGGAAGCGGGAGTCGAACTCGTCCGGCGTCACGTCGAAGGCGCGCTTGAGGGCCTTGTCCACCGAGGAGCCGAGGGTGTTGCGATATTCGTAGACGAAGTCGCGGACGCCTTCCCATCCGTACTTCTGCTGCATGAACGCGAACACGGCGTGGCCGAAGCGGTAGGCGAAGTAACCCTGCGGGTTGCGCGTGATGGCCGGCACCTGGTCGTTGACCACCGCGTCGCGCAGGACCATCCGGTCCTTGGAGTCCTCGTCGCTGGCCATGAACGAGGCCAGCCCTTCCATCAGCCAGGTCGGCGGGTTGGCCGTGACGGTCTTCCCCAGCTTCCCCTGGAAGAGGATCTCGTACTCGAAGATGTGCGTCAGCTCGTGGGTGATGAGTTGGAGCAGCTTCTCGTCCGTGGTGTCGATGGGGATGACCATCCGGTTGCGGGCCGGCTCGGCAAACGCGCCGACCCCTTCCGGGATGAAGTTCAGATCGACGTTCGTCTGCTCGAACGCGGAGTGGGTGGCGTAGAAGATGAGCGGGACCTTCTTGGAGATCTGGAAGTTGAACTTGCGGGAGAGGTCGTCGTAGGCGCTCTCCGCGTTGTCCACGACCTTCTGCAGCGACGGCTTCTCCTCATCGTAGAAGTACACGTCGAAGTGGGTGGAGTGGTAGATGTTCCAGTTGAACTTGTCGTAGACGATCTTGTTCTGGCCGAAGCCGAACGCGTTCGGCGCCAGCAGCGTGCTGAGCAGGAGCAGGGGGAGAAGTCTCTTCACGGATCCTCCGAACGTCGCGGGCCTCATTGCGTGAACACGTACCTGCTGGCCGACGTCTCCTGCGAGACGAAGATGCCGACGAGCTGCGTCTCGAGCGCGCGCAGGTTCTCGAACAGGCCGAGGAGCTCGTCGTAGTTGCGCTGGTCGAACTCCTTGAAGTCGCGGAAGTTCTCCTCCAGCACCTTCTCCCCCGTGTCGGCGTTGAAGACGATGATGTCGATGTCGAAGACGAAGCCGGTGCTCTCCACCAGCACCTGGCGGTAGAACGTCCGCCCGTCCGCCGGGTTCGTGTACTCCTCGGTGCGGTAGCCGGACTTGTCGTTGATGTCGAAGTCGACCACGCCGGAGACGATGAAGTCCGCGCCGGTCCTCCGCCCCAGGTCCTTCCAGTAGTCGAGGGCGGCCTCGAGCGCCTTGACGTCCGTGCCGGGGAGGCGGGTGGCGGGGACGTCGACGATGCGCAGCTTGGTCGTCTTCGCCAACTGCTTGCGCATGTAGCGCTGGAACTCCGCC
>DATEOX010000130.1:0-2821 GCA_035273585.1 Thermoanaerobaculia bacterium | reverse complement strand
AGTTGTTAGTTATTAGTTGCTGGTTGCTTGCGCCTCAGCGCCTGAAACGCACAGAGGCGCAAGCAACCAACAACCAGCAACCAGTAACTGCGCGTTAGTAAGCGCTCAGTAAGCACGGCGTCCTATCGTGTTCCAAGGAATACACGCCGTGCCCAGAGAGTGTTACCGTTTCCGCATGAAATCCACCCGCGTCGTTGCCGCCGTCATCGTCGTATTGACGTTGTTCGTCCCGGTAGCGCACGCGGCGACGACGCCGGTCATCCTCTCCCTCAGCCCCTCCTCCGCCCTCGCCGGCACGCCCGGATTCATCCTCACGGTCAACGGTGCGAACTTCGCCGCCGGGGCGCAGGCGCGGTGGAACGGGTCGATCCGGCAGACGCAGCTCATCGACAGCAGCAAGGTCCAGGTCGTCATCCTCACCGGCGACCTGGTCAGCGCCATCACGGCGAACATCACCGTGACGAACCCCGGCGCGCCGGCCTCCAGCGCCGTGCAGTTCCGCGTCCTGCCCAACGAGCCGCAGCTCACCTCGCTCAGCCCGGGCACGGTGGCCATCAACAGCGGCTCGACGGTGGTGCAGGTGATCGGGCAGAACTTCGGCTCGCAGTCGATCGTGCGGGTGAACAACTCGTCGCGGCCGACCGACTTCATCAACGACAAGCAGCTCAACGCCACGCTGCCGGACACCGACTTCCGGTTTGCCACCACGCTGAACATCACGGTGATGAACCCCAACTCGCGGCTGTCCAACACCCTGCCGCTGACGGTCAGCTCGACGGGCGGCACGCCGTCCATCACCGCGCTCGATCCGCCCACCGTGAAGTCGAACACGGGCGGCTTCTTCCTCATCATCATCGGCTCGAACTTCGTGCAGAACTCCGTGGTGCGGGTGAACGGCGCGGTCCGCTCGCCGTTCTTCATCGATGCGCAGCACATCCGCGTACAGATCCTCGGGGCGGACATCGCCCAGGCCGGCAACGTCGGGATCACGGTCACGAACCCGAATGGACAGGCCTCGCAGACGGCGAACCTCGTCGTCACCAGCGCCACCGCCCCCATCCTGCAGAGCATCAACCCGCAGACCGTGACGGCCGGCAGCCCGAACTTCACCCTGGCCATCACCGGCCAGAACTTCACCGCCGGGGCCACGGTGAAGATCGGCAACGCCACCCGCAGCGCCACCTTCGTCGACGCCCAGCGCCTCAACTTCACCGTCCTGACGAACGACATCCTCACCGCGGGCTCGGTGCCCATCACCGTGATCACGCCGGGGGTGAACGGCGGCACCTCGAACTCGTTGCAGCTCTTCGTCGTCTCCAAGGACGCGCCGGTCGTGACCTCGCTCTCGCCGTCGTCGCTGATCGTCGGGGCGACGCAGCTCAAGATCCTGATCAACGGCCAGAAGTTCCTCATCGATGACATCGCGCTGGCGGACGGCTCGCCGCGCCAGACGGAGTTCGTCTCCTCGACGCAGTTGGCCATCACGCTCCTGCCGTCGGATATCAGCTCGCCGAAGGTGGTGAAGATCTCCGTGGCCCGGAAGAACGGCACCGACGCCTCGTCGCCGGCGGACCTGACCGTGACCGCGGCGCAGGCGCCGGCCATCACCGCGCTCAACCCGACCTCCGGGAACGTCGGTGCGCAGCCATTCACGCTGGTCGTGGCCGGCCGCAACTTCGACGCGAACGCGGTCGTTTCCATCGACAACGACCCGCGGTCGACCACGTTCATCAGCTCCACTGAGCTCCGCGTAGGGATCACCGCCGCCGACCTCGCCTCGCCGAGGCAGCTTTCGATCGTCGTGCTCAACCCGGGCGGGAGCATGTCGCCGGCCGTGCTGCTGCCGATCGTGCTGCCGGTGCCGACCATCGCCACGCTGAATCCGGCCAGCGTCACCTCCGGCGACAGCGGCGTCACCGTGACCGTGACCGGCTCGAACTTCTCCACCCGCTCGGTGGTGAACGTGAACGGCGTGCCGAAGGCGACGACCTTCGTCACCGCCACCGGCGCGCTGCAGGCCGCCGTCTCCGCGGCGGAGATCGCGGCGCCCGGAACCCTCACCATCACCGTCACGGACGGCACGCTCGTCTCCGCCCCCGCGCAGCTCCAGGTCCGCCGCCCGACGATCACCAGCGTCACGCCCAACGTCCTGCCGTTCGGCGCCGTCTCCGAGCGGATCACGGTGCAAGGGGAGAACTTCCTCACCACCTCGGTGATCGTCTTCAACGGCTTCGCCCTGCCGACGGAGTTCAACGCGGACGGCTCGCTCTCCGCGACGCTCACCGGCACGATGCTGAACAACCCCGGCACGTTCTTCGTCTTGGTCCGCAACTCGCCCGAGTCCACCTCCCTCGGCGTGCTCGTGGCCGTCGCCTCCGCCGGCGCGCCGGCCATCACCTCCGTCGAGCCGACCACGCTCCTCGTGAACGCCGAGAGCCGGGAGCTGATCGTCCGCGGCGAGAACTTCGTGGAGCGCTCCACGCTGCAGATCGAAGGCTCGACGCGCACCCCATCGTTCGCCAGCGCGACGGAGATCCGCTACACGCTGACGGCGGACGACGTTGCCACCCAGCGCGTCCTGCACATCCGCGTGGGGAACCCGGACGGCGCCGTCTCGAACGAGGTGACGGTGACCGTGGGATCGGGGACGCCGCCCGCGAGGCGCCGACCCGCCTCGCCGCGGTAGCGGTGTGACACGGCCCTTGCAGTAGACTGATCGCAAGGCGCCGGAGCTCCCTCCCGTGTACCGCGACGAAGACGATACCGACCGGTTCGACAGGACACTGTCCATGCGGCGTGTGCCCACGGCACCGCTGGATAC
>DATEOX010000129.1:0-3529 GCA_035273585.1 Thermoanaerobaculia bacterium | reverse complement strand
ATCTACACCATCCCCGCCGGCACGATCATCCCGTCGAAGGGCTACGCAATCATCGCCCGCAACGCGACGAAGGCTGCCTTCCAGACGTTCTGGAATCGCACCCTCGGCGCGAACGTGGTGTACATCAACACCGCGGACGTGATGCCGCAGATCAACGGCAGCGAGACCTACACCCTGAAGAACGCCGCCGGCACGACGATCGAGGGGGCGACGGTGGCGATGGACGCCGCGGGCGGCTCCGACTTCCAGCGCGCCACGTGCGGCGCGATCGGGACGCTCTCGAGCTGGACAAAGTCCGCCTCTACGGCGGGTAGCCCGGGCACGGGCGGCCTGGCCACCTGCAACCGCGGGGCGTTCATCAACGAGTTCTCCGACGCGCTGGGGACGGGGAATTACGTGTACGAGTTCATCGAGATCTTCAACGACAAGTGATGTGTCATCCTGAGCGAAGCGAAGGATCCGTACCGCAAGATCGGTGCGGATCCTTCGCCGTCTTCGCGGCTCAGGATGACACCGAGCCGAGGTACCCTGCGGCTCCCCGCACTCCTCCTCCGGCACCGCGCAAACGCGATGCGGAAAACGATCATCATTCTTCTATTGATGCTGCTGAAGGCGCGCTACACGCCGGCGCCCGGCCGGGACGTCGAATACGGGCAGGGCGCCATCGAGCGCAACGACCTCCGCCACCGCGAGGTCGCGGAGAACGTCTGGCTCATCGAAGTCGAGGAGGGCGACCCCACGACCTGGGAGCGGCGGCTCAACGAGGCGGCGAAGCACGGGCGGTTCACCGTCGAATGCGCGACCGCGGATGAGGAGCAGGCGGTGCGCGAGGGGCGGATCACGTTGCAGCGGTGAGCGGGCGTCCCGCCCGCCATGGCTAATGCACCTGCAGCAGGAACCCCTTCAGGTACTCGCCCTCGGGGCAGTACAACGACACGGGATGATCCGGCGCGGCCGTGAGCCGGCGGATGATCGACACTCGCCGGCCGACGTCGTGCGCGGCGGAGAAGACCACCTTCTGGAAGAGGTCGAGCGACATGTGGCCGGAGCAGGAGAAGGTCATGAGCAGGCCGCCCGGCTCGGTGAGGCGTAATGAATAGAGGTTCACGTCCTTGTAGCCGCGCGCCGCGCGGTCGACCTCCGCCCGGCTCTTGGCGAACGCCGGCGGGTCGCAGATCACGAGGCCGTATTGCTCGCGCGCCGCGGCGCGGGCGCGGACGAGTTGGAAGACGTCCGCCACGGTGAAGACCGCGTCGATCCCGTTCAGCTCGTGATTCGTCCGCGCCAGCTCGATGGCCTTCGCCGAGACGTCGGCGTTCTCGACGAACGAAGCGCCGCCCGCGCCGGCGTAGACGCCGAACGCGCCGCTGTAGGAGAAGAGATTGAGCACCCGCCGACCAGCGGCCAGGCCGCGCGCGAGCAGGCGGTTCTCGCGCTGATCGAGGAAGAAACCGGTCTTCTGCCCCTCGTGCGGCTCGACCAGGAAGCGGAGGCCGTTCTCCACGATAGTGGCCGTCGGCTCGCCGGCCCCCGCCCACTCGCTCTCCGCCGGCAACTGCTCGAGCTTCCGCGCCGGCAGGTCGTTCTTGAAGTAAACCACGCGCGGCGCGAGCTGCTCGCGCAAGGCATCCGTCACCAGCTCGCGCAACTGCTCGAGGCCGCGGTTGGCGATCTCCACCACCAGTAGATCGCCGTAGCGGTCGACGACCAGGCCGCTGAGATCGTCGCCTTCCGCATGGATGAGGCGCCCGGCGTTCGTCGTCGCATCATCGAAAACGCGGCGGGCGATGGCGGCGCGGATGCGGCTCACGAGCAGCTCCGGCGTCAGCTCCTCGTTCTCCCAGGCGATCACCCGCAGGCGGATCTGCGAGTGGCGGGAGTGGAAGCCGGACGCGATGCGCTTGCCGCCCGGGTCGAGCAGATCGGCCAGCGGCGCGTCGTCGGGCCCGCTCTCTTTGCCGATCGCGCCGCCGAAGATCCACGGATGGCGGTTTGCCGCCAACCGCTCGCGGCCGGACTTCAATTGAAGAATGCGTCGGTTTTGAACTGCGAACGGGTCCATGCCGGCACTATAATCGCGAGCCGATGGCCCCCACCCGCGAGAAGCGCTTCCACACGCAGTGCCAGGAAGAGGTCTACCGCCAGGTCAAGCAGTACCTCGATGAGCTGATCGACGAGCACTCCGACGACGCGGAGCACTGCGACTTCTATCTCAAGTACGGCTCGACCGTGCTGGAGGTGTCCATCGAGCCGTACGACGAGGACGACGCGGTGATCGAGGTCCTCGCCTTCTGCGTGCAGGGCGTGGAGCCGTCGTTCGAGCTGATGCAGGAGCTGCTGCAGCTCAACTCGGAGGTGCCGCTGGGCGCCTTCAGCATGGTCGGCCGCGACATCTACTACTCCCACGCCTTTCTGGGCAGGCGCTTGCGGCCGGAGCAACTGATCGCCTCGCTGGACATCGTGGCCGCCATCTCCGACGAATATGACGACCAGCTCGTGGAGAATTACGGCGGCGAGACGGCCATCGAGCGCCTCCGCCGCCCCTCCGGCTCCTATCCCGCCGTGACGCCCGGACGGCAGCCGGACAACAATTGACGGAGAGAGCGGCACACCCATTGCTATTTGCAGTACACATGACGTTTCGATGGGAGCTCGGGGCCGCGGTCGTTCTCTCTTCCTCGCTGATCCTGAGCGGATGCACGGGCGGCCAGGAGAGCTCGGCAGCCGAGGAGCAGGCGCCGCAGAAGAACGCGGCGTTGAAGCCGGAGGCACAGGCGCCGGCCGTCGATGCGTCCAAGGAACTGAAGGACATCAGCCGGGCCATCCCCATCTACGCCGGGGCGAAGTTCCGGCCCGACCTGACCCGCCGCGACGAGGTGATGATCCGCAACCAGTACGGGCCGCAGTCGGAGGTCTACACGCTGGCCACCGACGACTCCTATCCGCAGGTCTACCACTACTACACGACGTACCTCGCCCAGTTCCGCGCCTTCCCGCCCCAGGTGCCGTATCCGCCGGAGCGGCAGGAGTGGCGCACGCTCGAAGTGCAACTGAACCAGGCCATGCAGGACCCGTTCATCCCCGGCGACACGATCGACGCCGCCGGGCGGCAGGTGCTGCTGCAGATCGCGGAGACGGAGGCGGAGCCGAAGACGGTCATCCGCTACATCGTCACGCCGGCCGGCAATGCGCCGGCGCAGCAGACGGCGGTGGTGGGCGGGCAGCGCGCGGTGGTCTCCGGACAGTCGGCGACGCAGGCGGAGGACGCCGGCCCCGGTTTGTGATGTAGTACGCGGTACAGTCAGGGCGAACATGTATCCGTGGCGCCGCATCGTCGTGCCGACCGATTTCTCCACCGCGTCGGAATGGGTGTTCGACGATGCCGTCCGTCTGGCCGCCACCACCGACGCGGAGCTGGTCATCCTGCACATCCGGATGACCCGCTCCTCGAATCCCTCGCAGCTCCGCTTCCCCGCCGACCCCTCACTGTACGACTACGCCGAGCAGTACGAGCTGGACAAGCTGCGGG
>DATEOX010000128.1:0-2337 GCA_035273585.1 Thermoanaerobaculia bacterium | reverse complement strand
CAGAAGCCGACCCGCTGCGCCGGATTGCGCATTGGGACGACGTTCGCCAGCAGGTTGTTCACCGCCCACTCCGCGGCGATGCAGACCACCGCGGCCGCGGCGAGGATGGCGATGCCGGCCAGGTCGCCGTCGAAGCGGCGGGCGACGATCGCCCCGGCGCCGAACGCCGCCAGCGCCTCGGCCAGGTGGACGCTGAAGAGCCGCGTGGCCACCGTCTGCTTCGTCGGCCAGAAGTAGATGACGATCAGCGCCGCGGCGAGGAAGGCCGCCGCGGCCGGGAGCATCACATGCCGGGCGGCGAGCTGGGCCTCGAGGCCGACCGCGCCGAGCTGGCGCACCGGCGCGTCGGAGCCGAGGGTGGACCAGGGGGAGGCGTGGAGGAGCCAGAGGTCTTTGACCCAGGAGCGCTGGAAGACGTACATGTCGACGGCGGAGACGATCCCGTTGGCCAGCGCCACGGAAACGACCATCTGGCAGAAGCTGACCACCGCGATGCGCCATGCGGCGGGGCGGGGGCGATACTCCATTCCGAACCGATCCTTCAATTCGCCGTATATGGTCATTGGCTCGACCTCGCGCGCGGCGGTATCCTCTCCCCACGCCGCGCTGCTGTCCAGCCTGACTGATGACGACGCTCCCCACGCCGCCGCCTCGACGCCGGTCCCACGCGGGCCCGAGGATGTTCCTCGTCTGGGCCATCTGCCTGGGCATCATCATCATCTACTCCTTCGCCCAGCCGGTCACCGACGCGCTGCACATCACGCCGCTGCTGACCTTCATCACCTTCCTCGCCTCCCTCGTCTTCATCGCCCTGACGCTGTACCTGATCACCATCGCCATCCGCTTCCTCTTGCGGAAGCTGTTCTGGCGGGTGGGGCGGCGGCTCTTCCTCAGCTACGTCCTGATCGGCCTCTTGCCCTTCATCCTGATGACCATCCTGCTGCTGGCCGTCGGCTACATGATCGCTGGCGTGATGAGCCACGCCGCCCTTCGCGGCGAGCGGCAGGCCACCCTCGGGCAGATGGAGTCGCAGGCCCTCGAGTACGGCCTCACCGGGCGCAAGCCGGCCGACCGCCTCAGGACGCTGGAGATCTACGACAGCGCGGCCGGCAATGCCGACCAGCTCCCGGGGTGGCTGCGCAAGACCAGCTTCAGCGGCATCGTCTCCCGCAACGACGAGCCGCTGCTCATCGCCTCGCGGCAGTTCGACGGCGGCCCGGACGGCGAGACGCGCAGCGTCGTCTTCATCCAGCCCATCGACGACGAGTGGGCCCGCCAGCTCGAGGAGAAGGGCGGGATGATCATCACCCACGACGATCGGACGAGAAAGAAGGAGAAGGCGAACGTCGGGACCATCAACGTCAACGGACGGCGGAAGAAAGTCGTCCTCTCCACCGACAGCGCCTTCGACGAGATCATGCGCCGCGGCTTCGCCCTCAACCGCGTGGTCTGGGCCGACCTCGTGGCGCCGACGAGCTGGGAGACGGGCGAGACGAACCGCGACCGGCAGTTCCTGACCTTCCTCTCCAACCCGATCTCGAACCTCTTCCAGTTCTACTTCGGCGCCTCGTCCGGCAGCTACATGCGCATCCTGGCGAACGTCATCCTGGCTCTGGTGGTGATGCTCTGCATCATCTACATGTTCGCCGCCGCCTTCGCCGCGGTGCTGATCTTCAGCATCTCGCGGGCAGTGAACCGCATCGAGAAAGGGACGAAGGCCGTCGAGCGTGGCGACTTCACCTACCGCATCAACATGAAGCGGCACAACCAGCTCGGCGAGATGGCCCAGTCGTTCGACCGTATGACCGAGTCGATCGCCTCGCTGCTCTCCACCGTGGCGGAGAAGGAGCGGCTGCAGAGCGAGATCGCCATCGCCGCGTCGATCCAGCGCAACCTCCTGCCGAAGGAAGGGCCGCAGTTCCGAGGAGTGTCGTTCTCCGCGCACTTCGAGCCGACGACGTCCATCGGCGGCGACTACTACGACGTCTTCAACCTGGACAAGTCGCGCCTGGCGGTCGCCATCGGCGACGTCTCCGGCCACGGCCTCTCCACCGGCCTGGTGATGGCCATGGTCAAGGCGGCGATCACCACGCTCGTCGAGGAGGGGGCGGAGGAGACCTCACTCTTCCACCGCCTGAACGAGCTGGTCTACCGCTCCACCGAGCGCCGCGCCTTCATGACCCTGGCGTTCACGATCTTCGATCTCGACCGCCGCACCATCCGGCACACGAACGCCGGACATCTCTATCCATATCTGCTTCGGCGCGGCGAGCACGTGCCGATCTCGATCGAGTCGCCGTCGCTTCCCCTCGGCGTCCGCGCCAATCTCACCACGCA
>DATEOX010000127.1:0-7084 GCA_035273585.1 Thermoanaerobaculia bacterium | reverse complement strand
CTGCGCGCGGCGTATCCGCCGGCCTGGGCCAGCCGGTAGGCTCGCCGCGATGGCTCGACGCCGCGTGGTGGTCCTGTTCGGCGGACGCTCGTCCGAACACGAGATCAGCTGTCTGTCCGCACGGTCGGTGATCGACGCGCTCGAGAACGACGACGTCGAGGTTGTGCCGATCGGGATCGCGCGCGACGGGCGGTGGTTCGTCCTGCCGGGGGCGCCGGCGCTCCCATCTAGGAAGCGTTGGAGAGGATCAGAGTGCTCAAACTGCAGGAACAGGCGGAGTCGTCGCTCTTGCTGGCCACGCCGGTATGGGAGGCCGCCGATGCATCCGTCGGCGACGTCGAATACGCGGAACGGCACGTCATCGTGTGTGAGCCGGCGGCGGGCGATGAGAACGTCGCCCAGCGCTATGGCCGCCACGCACTGGCCTGCTTCGAGCGGATTCGTACGATTCTCCAGGCGAAGCCTCAGGGGAAGGTGCTCGTGCAGATCGTCGTCGACGAGCATGAGACCGGCCTGTCGGCATTGCTGAAGACGGCCGCACTGGAGAACCCGCAGATCGTCGGGGAGCTCATCGTCGCTGGTGGCCGGCAGGTCCTGCGCTGGCAGGAAATACCGCCTGGTCCGGAGAAGCCGCCGGTCGCGTTCGAGAACGGTGGCGTCTACCTGATCACCGGCGGCCTCGGCGGCTTGGGCGTTCTCTTCGCCGAAGAAATCCTTGGGCAGACGAGCGACGCGCGGGTGGTGTTGACCGGCCGCGGCGCGAAGCGTGATCTCCTGGACGACGCGCGGGTGAGCTACAGGCAGTTGAACGTCTGCGATCCCGATCAGGTCGAGCAGCTCATCGCGGCCGTCATCGCGGAGCACGGACGGCTCGACGGCATCCTGCATTGTGCCGGGATGCTCGCGGACAACTTCATCCTGAAGAAGACCGCGGCCGAATTCAGGGACGTGCTCGCGCCGAAGGTCACCGGCACGTTCCATCTCGACCAGGCGACGAAGGACCTCGACCTCGATTTCTTCGTGCTCTTTTCCTCCATCGCCGGGGCGATGGGCAACGTGGGGCAGGCGGATTACGCGGCGGCGAACGGCTTCCTGGACCAGTTCGCGGTCCATCGCAACCGGCTGGTCGCCGCCGGCCAACGGCACGGCCGGACGCGCTCGATCAACTGGCCATTGTGGGAAGCGGGCGGGATGGGCGCCGATCCGGCGACCGCGGAACTGCTGCAACAGGCCACCGGCATGCAACCGATGCGGACGGCCACCGGCATGGACGTGTTCCATCGCGCCCTTGCATTGCCCCACGACCAGCTCCTGGTGGCGGAAGGAGACCTCGCGCAAATCCGTCGCGCCCTGCACGGCCGCCAGCCGGCGGAATCATCATCGACCGCCGCCGCTCCGCCCGATGAGGGAAAGACCGAAGACTATCTGCGCAGACAATGCGCGGAGCTCCTGAAGCTGCCGTTCCAGGCCATCGATCCGCAGGCGCCGCTGGAGCAATACGGGATCGACTCGCTTCTGGCGATGCGGTTGACCAATCACCTGGAGAAGACGTTCGGCACGCTGTCCAAGACGCTCTTCTTCGAGTGCCAGACCATTCGAGAACTGGCCGGATACTTTGCCCAGTCGCACGCGGCGCGGCTGGCGGCTCTGTTCGGACAGGCGGAGCCGCTGCCTCCCGCGAGGAGCAAACGCCGGCACCACGTCCGCCGTAAGGCGGCGGAAGAGCCGATCGCCATCATCGGATTGAGCGGCCGCTACCCGGAAGCGGTGGACATCGAGGCGTATTGGGAGAATCTGCGCGACGGGCGCGACTGCATCGTCGAGGTGCCGAAGGAGCGCTGGGACTGGCGCGAGTACTACAGCGAGGACCGCACCGAGGGCGGACGCCATTACAGCAAGTGGGGCGGCTTCATTGCGGGCGTGGATGAATTCGATCCGCTGTTCTTCGGCATCTCGCCCAGGGAAGCGAAGCTGATCGATCCTCAGGAGCGCCTGTTCCTGCAGCACGCCTGGATGGCGGTGGAGGACGCGGGATACACGCGCGCGGGCCTGCAGGTGCCGCGCGACCAGGACCTGCCCGGGCAGGTCGGCGTGTATGCCGGCGTGATGTACACCGAATACCAGCTCTTCGGCGGGCCACGGCTGGGCATCAACAACAGCGCGGCGAGCATCGCGAACCGCGTCTCCTACGCCCTCAATCTGCACGGCCCCAGCCTGACCCTGGACACCATGTGCTCGTCGTCGCTCACAGCGATCCATTTCGCCTGCCTCGACCTCAAGCTCGGGCGCACCGACCTGGCCATCGCCGGCGGGGTGAACGTCAGCATTCACCCGAGCAAATACCTGATGTTGAGCGCCGGCCAGTTCATCTCCGGCGAGGGCCATTGCCAGAGCTTCGGCGAGGGGGGCGACGGGTACATTCCGGGCGAAGGCGTCGGGGTGGTCCTGTTGAAGCGCCTCTCAGACGCCGAGCGGGACGGCGACCATGTCTACGGCGTCATCCGCGGCAGCGCCCTCAATCACGGCGGCAAGACGAACGGGTATACGGTCCCGAACCCGCAGGCGCAGGCGACGGCCATCAGCAGGGCATTGGCCGAGTCGCATACGGACGCGCGGCACATCAGCTACATCGAGGCCCACGGCACGGGCACGAAGCTGGGCGATCCGATCGAGATCGCGGCGCTGGGCAAGGCCTTCCAGCGCGACACGCGGGACACCGCGTTCTGTCTCATCGGATCGGCCAAGTCGAACATTGGCCATTGTGAGTCCGCCGCAGGGATTGCCGGACTGACGAAGGTCCTGTTGCAGATCAAGCATCAGCAGATCGCACCGTCGCTGCACTCGGCGCAACTGAATCCGCACATCGACTTCGAGAACACGCCGTTCGTCGTCAATCAAGCGTTGAGGCCGTGGGAGCAGCCGGTGATCGATGGTCGCAAGCTGCCGCGCATCGCCGGGATCTCGTCCTTCGGCGCGGGCGGATCGAATGCACACCTGATCATCGAGGAGCATGAGGCGCCGGCGGCACAGCCGATCGCCGGGAAGATGGCCATCCTCCTCTCGGCCAGGACGGCGGAGCAACTGGAGCAGAAAGCGCGGGACCTCCTCAGGTTCGTCGCGAGCGGCACGCCCGACCTGGCCGCCATGGCCTACACGCTCCACGTCGGCCGGGAGGCGATGGACGAACGCCTCGGCATCGTCGTGAGCTCCGTAGAACAGCTCGCCGAGAAGCTTCAGGCCTATGTGGACGGTCGGCAAGGCATCGAGGACGTTCACCGCGGGAGACGCAATCGGGAAACCAGGGTCCATGCCGCTGACGGCCTGCAGGTCTCCGAGCTCGTCGATCTCTGGGTGAAAGGTCTGGAGCTGGACTGGAGCCGCCTTCATGGCCAGGTCAGGCCGCGGCGTATGAGCCTGCCGACGTATCCATTCGCCAGGGAGCGGTTCTGGGTCGAGATCGAAGCGGCCAAGGCTCCGGCGGCCGCGGTCCTCCATCCGTTGCTGCACCGCAACACGTCCGACCTCGCCGAGCAGAGCTACAGCTCCACCTTCAGCGGCGACGAGTTCTTCCTGAGACAGCCGGCGGCGGCGTACCTGGAGATGGCGCGGGCGGCGGTGCAAAAGGCGTCGCGCCATTCCGCGGAGACGATCCTGGAATTGCGCGACGTCGTCTGGGGGCAGCCGGTCGCGATCGCCGGGAAGACGGACGTCAGCATTGCGCTGCTGGCGAACGACGGCGAGCGGATCGACTTCGAGATCCATACCGGCGAGATCGTCCATTGTCAGGGCCGCGCGGTCCTGAGCGGTCAGCCGGCGCCGCCTCCACTCGATGTGGCGCAGCTCGCGTTGACTCGGCTGCGGTTGCCGGAAAGCCTGAAGGAGACGGCGGGAGACTATGTCCTGCATCCGGCGTTGATGAACGCCGCTCTGGCGCTGAGCGGCCGTCAGCGGCCGCCCTCCGCGCTCGACATGCTGCGCATCGTGGCCCCTTGCAGCGGCGACATGTTCGCGTCGGTGCGTCAGGCCGCCGACAAGGTGGACATCGACCTCTGTGATGACCGCGGTCACATCGCCGTGCAACTGCGAGGCCTCGCCTGGCGGGCGGCGGCACCCGCGCAGGAGATCACGGAGCCGGTCGCGCGAAAGAAGCCGTCGGCGATCTCGCTCTCCGCGCCGAGTGCGCTCGTCCCCATCGAGGCTTCCGCGAGCAGGGCGGCCGTCACGCTCCCGGACGCGGCCCCCGCCGCGCGGTTGCACGACCGCGGCAATGGCGTCTTCTCCATCGAGATCGGGCCGGCGACGGACGCGAAGCAGGCGCTCGAGAGCGCGCAACGGGAGCCGGCGATCAAAGTCCTGATGCTCAGCGGCATCGAGCACGGTTTCGTAGGCGGCGGACAGGAGGAGTACGAGCTCCTTCAGCTCCTGGCGGCCTTCCCGTATCCGGTCATCGCCGTCATGCCGCGTGATGTGATCGGCGTCGGCTTCGCGGCCGCAGCGCTGTGCGACGTGATGGTGTGCAGCGAGGATGCGCATTACGGAGAGAGCCCTTCGACCGGCACGCAACTGCGGGCCGAAGGATGGACGTGTCCCATCCTGCCGCCGGCGCGCGTCGAGGCGTATGCACAGGAGCTCGCGGCGACGCTGGCCGCGAAGCCGCAGGATGCGCTCCGCCTCCTCAAGCAGCATCTGTCGCGCCACGTCGTCGAAGCATTGAAGTCTGTCGACGCGGCTTTTAAAGCTCTGCCGGATCTTCGCCGCGTTCTCGGCGAGCCTCGGGGCAATGCCTGGCTGAGCGCTCAATACTGCGATGCCGAACAGCAGGACGAAGCGGCTCAGCCGCTGACCGCGCCCGCGCCGATCGCGCTCCGCTCCACGGTGGTCACGGCCACCGCCCACCCGGACGGCATCGTGGTCGTCAAGATGGAGGACCGCGAGGCGAAGAACATGTTCTCCGAGGCGCTCGTCGAAGGGATCGCCGAGGCCTTCGCCCACATCGATCAGTCGCCGGCGTACAAGGTCGTCATCCTCACCGGGTACGACGACTATTTCGCGTCAGGCGGGACGAAAGAGAGCCTGCTGGCCATTCAGGAGGGACGGGCCAGATTCACCGACGTCAGCACCTACCAGACGGCGCTCGACTGCAGGCTGCCGGTCATCGCGGCGATGCAGGGACACGGCATCGGCGCCGGCTGGACACTCGGTATGTTCGCCGACCTCCCGCTGCTGAGCGCGGAAAGCCGGTATGTGAGCCCGTACATGAATTACGGGTTCACGCCGGGCGCCGGGGCGACGTACATCCTCGGCGAGACGATCGGGCCGGAACTGGCCAGGGAAAGCCTCCTGACCGCACGGCCGTATACCGGCCGTGAGCTCGAACAGAGGGGCATCCGCATTCCCGTCCTTCCTCGGGAGGAAGTGCTTCCCGCGGCCATGGCTCTGGCCCGCCGCATCGCGCAGGCGCCGCGTGATCGCCTGATCGCCCTCAAGCAGCAGTTGACGGCGCACATGCGCGAGCCACTCGAAGAGACGTATCGGCTCGAGCTGGCCATGCACGAGCAGACGTTCGTCGGCCGTCCCGACACGCTGGCGCGGATCGAGACGAATTTCCACCAGCCAGCCTCGCCGCAGTCGCAACCGGAACGCGTCGACGGCGATGCTCTGCCGGCGGTCACGGCCACATTGAGAGCCCTCCTCGCGGCCGGGCTGCAGATGCGGGAGAGCGACATCGACGACGACGCGCAGTTCACCGACCTGGGCCTCGACTCGGTGGCCGGCGTGAGCTGGATTCGCAGGATCAATGACGAGTATCAGATCTCGATCGAGGCCACCAGGATCTACAGCTACCCTACGCTGGCGCAGCTCAGCCGCTTCGTCAAAGAAGAAGTGGAGCGGCGCGGCGCGCTGCCGGCCGCCGATGCGAAACCCGCCGTCGATGTTCCGCCGCCCGCCGAAAGGCTCACGTCATTCCGCGGCCGGAAGAAATCGAGACTGACGAGCGCGCCGGCCGCGCAGCGGATCGCCGTCATCGGCATGGCCGGTCAATTCCCGCAGGCGAATGACCTGGAGGAGTTCTGGCGCAATCTCGTCGAGGGACGAAACTGCATCGGCGAGGTGCCGCGCAACCGGTGGGACTTGCATGCGTTTCATCAGGCCGGCGAAGCGATTGCGGGCAAGACGAATTGTTCGTGGGCCGGGATGCTGGACGGATACGACCTCTTCGATCCGCTCTTCTTCAACATCTCGCCCACCGAGGCGGAGAGCATGGACCCGCAGCAACGCCTGTTCCTGCAGGCGTGCTGGCACGGCATCGAGCACGCCGGATATGCCGCGCAATCGCTGTCAGGGAGCAAGTGCGGCGTGTTCGTCGGCTGTGCGACGAACGGCGAGTATCACCAGCCGTCGCGGCAGCATCAATTGAGCGCGCAGGGATTCACGGGAAGCGCGATGTCCATCCTGGCCGCGCGCATCTCGTATCTGCTGAACCTGCAGGGGCCGTGCATCTCCATCGATACGGCCTGCTCTTCGTCGCTCATCGCCATCGCCCAGGCGTGCGACAGCCTCGTCTCCGGCGACAGCGACGCGGCCCTGGCGGGCGGCGTCTATGTGATGGTCGGCCCCGAGATGCACATCAAGACGTCGCAAACCGGCATGCTCTCGCCGGAGGGGCGGTGCTTCACGTTCGACCAGCGCGCCGACGGCTTCGTGCCGGGCGAGGGCGTGGGCGTGGTGATGCTCAAGCGGCTGGCGGACGCGGAGCGGGACGGCGACACGATCTACGCCGTCATTGAAGGATGGGGCGTCAATCAGGATGGGAAGACCAACGGCATCACCGCCCCGAACCCGGATTCGCAGACGCGTCTGGAGCAGGCCGTCTATGACAAATACCGGATCGATCCGGCCGGCATCCAACTGATCGAGACCCACGGCACGGGCACGAAACTGGGCGATCCGATCGAGGTGGACGGCCTGAAGAACGCCTTCGCGAAATATACGCAGCACAAGAGCTACTGCGCTCTGGGGTCGGTCAAGAGCAACATCGGCCATACGCTGACCGCGGCCGGCGTGGCGGGGGTGATCAAGCTCG
>DATEOX010000126.1:0-3507 GCA_035273585.1 Thermoanaerobaculia bacterium | reverse complement strand
CCCGGAGCAACATGGGGGTGGCAAGCTTTGTTCCGATTCTGCGACGACGATGCCGGGTCGCGCTTCGACCCCCAAAATTTTTCTCGCGGGGTTATTGCCGACCGCGAAACGCGAACCTACATTTCTCCTCACCTTCAGTCTGGATGCTTCACGCGGCTGCCAACGGACGGGAGGTTCGCTTCGGGATGCGATGAATCGCGAAGCGGCGACTCGGATGCTCCTTGTAGCTGTCAACGAGTCGCAAAACGTCCCGGGAGGCAAGGATCGGCGGGACGGTTCGGTTCGAATGCCCTTTGGTGGCTGTCAACGGACCGAGAATGGGCTCGCGGGACCAAAGACCGCGAGCCTTCTTCATTTTTGAATGCCTGCCACGCGCGTCTTCCTCGTCCGGCACGGCGCGACCGAGCTGTCCGCCGAGGATCGCTTCGCCGGAGCGATCGACGTCCTCCTCTCCGATGCCGGACGCGACCAGGCCCGCCGCCTCGGCGAGCGCTTATCCACCGAACGGCTCTGCGCGGTGTACGCCTCGCCCATGAAGAGGACCGTCGCCACCGCCGAGCTCATCGCTGCGCCGCAGTCGCTCGCCGTCGAGACGGTCGACGAGCTGCGCGAGATCTCCCACGGCCGCTGGGAAGGGAAGACGCGCAAGGAGGTCGAGGCCGAGTTTCCGGAGGAGTACGCCCGCTACGAGACCGACCCCTTTTCGTTCGCGCCGGTCGGCGGCGAGAGCGGCCTCCAGGTCACGGCGCGCGCCCTCCCCGCCCTGCTCCGCCTCGTGGACATCAACGCCGGGAAGCACTTCCTGATCGTCTCCCACAAGGCGACCATCCGCCTCCTTCTCAGCTCGCTCCTCGGCTTCGACTCGCGCAAGTACCGCGACCGCCTCGACCAGTCTCCCGCCGCGCTGAACATCCTCGACTTCAAGGACGCCGCCCATCCCCGCCTGACGCTCTTCAACGACACCTCGCACTACGACCGGATGCCCGACATCCCGCAGGGGCGGCTGTCGAAGGTTTGGGGAGGATAGGATGACCTTTCACGCCCGCACGATTTCCGCCTCGCTCACCGTCGACGACTTGCAGCAGAGCCTCGCCTGGTATCGGGACGTGGTCGGCTTCGCCGTCGAGCGGACCCACGAGCGTGAGGGAAAACTGATAGCCATCTCGCTGCGCGCTGGCGACGTGCGGCTGTTGATCACGCAGGACAACGGCGCCTTGGGACGCGACCGGGCGAAAGGCGAAGGCTTCTCGCTGATGATCACGACCGACGACGACATCGACGCGCTGGCGTCCGGCATCCGCGAGCGCGGCGGCAAGCTCGAGTCGGATCCGGTCGACACGCCGTGGGGCGCGCGCATGTTCCGCCTGCGCGATCCGGATGGGTTCCGGCTGACGATCTCGTCCTGACCCTCCAACCTCTTTCCCTCCCCCGTCGTCCTACGGACATGCACTTGCTGCTCGCCCTCCTCTTTGCCCTCCCCACCCGCGAGGCCGCGCTGATCGACTGCTCGGCGCGCATCGTCGCCACAGACGGCGAGAAGATGTGGCCCGGGTGGGCGGCGGCGCCGCGGTCGGTGCTGCTCGTCGGCGCGGAGACGGAGTGGCTCATCGCGCCGCCCGCTGGCGTGCCGCCGTTCGAGGAGCGGAAGCGCACCTTCGATCCGAAGCTGCTGGCCACCTTCCCGGTCTTCTCCGCCGAGCCGACGGTGGTCGTCGGGATGCCGGCAGCGACCGGTAAAACGGAGGAGCAGTGGCTCTGGACGCTCGTCCACGAGCGCTTCCATCAGTTTCAGTACTCGCGTCCGGGTTACTACGAGCGGGCGGAGAAGCTCGGCCTCTCCCGCGGCGACACGACCGGGATGTGGATGCTCAACTATCCGTTCCCCTACGACGAGGCCGCCGAGCCGTACGCCGCCTTCTCCCGCGCGGTCGGCGCGGCCCTGCGCGCGCGGCAAACCCCGAACTTCGCCCCGAAGCTGCGCGAGGCCAAGCGCGCCTGGCGCGCCTTCCGCGACGCACTGAAGCCGGACGACTACGCCTACTTTCGCTTCCAGGTCTGGCAGGAAGGCGTCGCCCGTTACACGGAGATCACGCTGACGACCAGCGAGCCGTGCGCGACGAGCCGACCGCCGAACATGATCATCGACGCGCTCGACAAGCCCGCCCTCCGCGAGCAGAAGCGCGTCGCCTTCTACGCCCTCGGCGCCGGCATCGCCATGCTCCTCGACGAGACGAGCCCCGACTGGAAGCGGGGCTACATCGATCGGCCGTTCGAGATCGACACGTACTTTCAGCCGTAGCGGCAGCGATGCAACGGCGGCGAATCTCGCGTCACTAACCGACAGCATGGCATCGCTTCGCGTCGGCGCAGGACGGCGGACGATCAACCCAACTCCGGAGATGATCGCCGGCGGCCGGATCTTTCTGTGGGGATTCGGCTTTCGCGAGAAGCCGGCGGCGACAGAGATCCCTCTCCGCGGCATTGACCTCTCCAGCCGCGCGCTCGCCATCGCCGACGAGCGCGGTGCGCGGGTCGTGCTCGTCGCGCTGGACGTCTGTGCGATCGACGACGCGTTCGTCGAGGACATCCGGCGGCGCCTCGCGGACTCCCGCGGATTGTCGCCCGACAGTCTGGCCATCAACGTCAGCCACACCCACAGCGCGCCGGTCACGATGGGCGTACCGACCTGGCCTCCCGGCTTCGACGCTCCCCACGAGCCGTACATCGATCTGCTCGCCGCGCAGGTGACGGCGTCCATCGAGGAGGCGCTCGACTCGATGGTGCCCGCCTCCCTCCGTTTCGCGCGCGGCATGAGCGCCATCGGCGTCAACCGGCACTTCCCCGGCCAGGCGTATGACGAGACGTTGGACGTGCTGCAGGCCATCGATGCCGGCGGCCGCACGCTCGCCGTGGCGTTCTTCCATGGCTGCCATACCGTCTGCGACCAGGGCGAGCAACTCTCCGCCGACTTTGCAGGCATCGCGCGCAGGAAGGTCGAGCAGACGACGGGCGGCATCGCGCTCTTCTTCCAGGGCTACGCCGGCACGATCGTCCCGTTCGTCGACAATGCGGACGTGATCGGGACGCAGTTGGCGACCGACGTGCTGCGCGCGCTCGCCGCCGGCACGGCCGAGCTCTCCGGACCGCTGCGGCGTTTTCGCTCCGTCGTCGAGGCGCCGCTCGCGCCGCTCCGTCCGGACGCGCTGCAACGCGCACGCGACTCGGGCAAACCCCACTTTCTGCGGTGGGCGAAGGCGATGGCCGGCGGCGATGCGCCCGGTACGCTTCCCATCGAGCTGTTCGGCGTCCGCCTCGGGGGCGGCGGCAATGAGTGGGTCCTCGCCGCGTCGTCGCACGAGGTCGTGGCCGAATTCGCCGCGCCCGTGCGCGAGCTCCTGCCATTCCCGCGCCTCACCCTGATGGCGTACACGAACCGCCAGCAGGCATACCTGCCCGACCGCAGGGTCCTCGCCGATCCGCCATGTCCGTTGTTCCCGGTGTGTGTGC
>DATEOX010000125.1:0-3382 GCA_035273585.1 Thermoanaerobaculia bacterium | reverse complement strand
ATCGTCGTCCTGCCCGGTAAAAAACGTGGCCGTCGGCGGAAGCCACTGATGAATCCGCCGTACTGTCCGCGGCGCTGCGGCACCTTCTTGTGCGCCCAATGCGACTACCCACTCCGGAAAGTTACTTTGGAAGCAGACACCGCCCGGGATTCGATCACTAAGGTATCGCCGGCTGTCGCGCGTTATCTAGCTGATTTTTCGCCGTCTCAATCCGTTCGTTACGTCCTTCCCAGTCGGCCCTAGGCAAGGAGCGATGATCGATTTCGGAAATCTCATCACTCTCGAATGCTTGGTCCCCTACGTCGAAGAAGAGAGTGGCGATGTGCTGCCGTACATGCCCCTCGCCCTCGACGGCGCAACAGTACATGACCTGATGCGGTCGAGTGAAGCCGCTTGCCGCGCCGGCACGTGCGAATGCGAGCGGCCAATCGGGCCGTATCTCACGCGGCCGATTCTCCGAGTACTCCTCGGAATCGGCGATGCGGCCCTCGATGAACATTCCCGGCAACTGCCGGGGCGGCTACCGACGTGGCAGTTACGCGTTTCAACGATACCGTTCATGAAGGAGTGCTACTTCAACCCTGACTTCCGCTTCCCGACTCGCGCGGCGAGTCGCGCCGAGCGGCGGGCAGCGAGAGCATGCGGGAACCACTGCAAACCGCCGCGTGCTCGCGACCGCCGCAGACGCTGAATAGCTGGCGCGCGAGAGCCTGTGCGCTCTCGCGCGCCTTCCGGTCGATTCCTACCTGGTCCGTCGGCGGTCCTCGTTAGAAGTCGTTCGAGCCGCAGCGGTATCGAGCGCGCGGGCGACCGCGTGAAGCGCCGTAGCACCAGGGCGCGCATATCGTTGCGTCATGCGCGTCGACGAGTGCGCCATGGTCGCCGCGATGAACTCGATGTTCACGCCCTCGCGAGCCAGCTTCGAGCCGTACGTGTGTCGGAGATCGTGGAACAGAAGCACTCGCTTTCCAAAACCAGCGAGTTCCTTGGCGATCGCGAAGTAACGGACAATCGTCTTTTCCGCGAACCGCGAGCCATCAGCGTCTAGGAACACGTGCTCGGCGCGCACAATGCCGGCGTGGCATTCGAGAAGGGCCGCTCGGCAGCTCTGCGAGATCGGTACGAACGCGCGCCGCTTTGTCTTGCCGGTCACGATTGAGATGAGACCTTCTTCGAGGTCAATTTGCGTCCAGCGAAAGTGCGAGGAGATCGCCCCGGCGGAGACCGGTTTCGACCGCAACGACGAAGAGCGGCTTCGCGGCCCGGAACCTGCGGTAATACGCGCCGGCGGCGTCGCTATTGACCGGATACCCGCGCCGTAGACACGCTTCCTGCCGAACCGCTGCCTCTCCCCTGGCGCGGAGACGATCCGCATGCGGCCACGGGGATGGTGCTTCGCATCCAGCCTCGGAACGCGGGCTCGTCGTCGAAGGCGGCGAGGAACCGCCGCTCCTCGTCAAGCGAGAGCTCGTTGCATGGCAGGTTCACCTTGTACTTGTCGACCGACTTCTTGATCGGCAGGTCTTCAATCACATCCCACTTGAGCGCGTAGCCGAGGAGGAGGCGGATCGTGTTCACGTAGCCGTTCACGGTCGCACCGCTGTAGCCGTCGCTCATGAGGCGGGCCGACCAGCGATTCACCATGCCGGCGGTCACGTCGCTGAGGCGCACGGCGCCGAACTCCGGGAGGATGTGTACTCGGATCGTGTACTCGTATTAATCCGCGGTGTGGTCGCGCACCTGCGCCCGGATGTTCTCGAAGTACTCATCCACGAACTCGCGGAAGGTCGGCGCGATGAGCTAGGTGCGCTTCGCCCTGCCTTTGACCTTCGCGCGGAAGGCATCGAAGAGACGTTCCGCGTCTTCCTTGGATGCGATGTCGTGCAGCGTTAGCTGGCGCTTGCGCTTGTCCCGGGCACGTAGATGGCGAACTGCGCATCGCCCGTTTCCGGGTAGTAGCTGAAGCCGTGGCGCTTGTTCGACGCACGCCTCCGCCGGCCGCGCCGACGGGGAGCAATCGGCGTCACGGCCGTTTCGCCCGCTCCCGCGCGAGGCGCGCGGTCGTTCTCCGGTGACGTTCGCGGAGCGCCTCGTCGACGAGATCCCGGTCGTAGAGGATCAGGCGATCCGAGAGGCAGAGTTCCGGCGCCGGAAACCAGCCGTCCTCCCCACTTCGCGATCGTCTGCGCTTCGACGCCGAGTTCTTTTGCTAGAACAGCGCGTGAGACCATGTTCGATGCCATCGGTAACCTCCGAGGACATCGTCGCAACCAGGCCGTTCGAAACGGCGGGAAGTGACCGCAAACGGCTGTGGCGCGAAGTAGCGGCGGAAATAGCCGCGCCGACCAAGACAGAAAATCGTCCGTCGCGGGGTTCTCAGAAGTGTTTGATTTTGAAGGGTTGATGGTGGAGCCAATCGGGATCGAACCGACGACCTCCTGAGTGCGATTCAGGCGCTCTCCCAAACTGAGCTATGGCCCCACGGGGTTGGAAAGCACCGGCCGAAACGGCAGGCCCGGAGGGAGAATTCCGAGGCGGCGGATTATAGGGACGGGGTCGCAGGGAGGCAAGCTACGAGGGGTAGAAAAGTTGACGTCCGGCGAATGACCGAGGGAGCCTCGGCGGCGACGGAGGTTGACCATGTGCGACTGCATCTGTGGTGAGACGGACGACCTGGACGAGCTGGTGGTGTTCGAGCGGCGGCTGATCGAGGGCGGCGAGAAGACCTACCTCGACTGTCTGCTCGAAACCGGCATGCGCATCCCGCCGCCGGAGGAGCTCGACGACGGCGCGCTGCACAAGAAGCTGTGGGAGGTGATCCGCGGGCTGGCCCGGCTGCGCGTCTTCCTCGAGGCGACCGATCACCTCAGCGACCGCACCCTGTACGAGCGGCTCTACCGCGGCGTGCTGCGCGAGGTGGAGTGGGTGGTCCACATCGGCACCTACGACCTGCGGGTCGACATGACCGACGGCTTCGGCACCAGCGACCCGGTCGAGGCCTGGCTCCGCTACTACGCGGACGAGGAGTCGCGGCGCGGCCTGCTGGAGGAGGAGCCGGACTTTCCGATGCCTCCCCGCCAGAAGCCGCCCTTCGATCGCGACCGCCATCTGCCCCAACCGCGGGAGGAGGGGATCGATGATGTCGCCTAGCTCTCGCGCCGAGAACCCTCGCCGCGCTTGCGGGGAGAGGGTGGCCGCAGGCCGGGTGAGGGGCGCGCCGCGCCTCAGCGCACCGCGAAGCTCGCAAAGTCCGCGGCCGCCTCCGTGCTCGGGAAGATGGCCCGCGCCTCGGCGAGGAGCGGCTCGACGTCGCGGTAGCGCGCGCTGAAGTGCGTCAGGACGAGCAGGCGCACGCCGGCGGCGGCCGCGATGCGCGCCGCAT
>DATEOX010000124.1:0-5390 GCA_035273585.1 Thermoanaerobaculia bacterium | reverse complement strand
GATCGTGACGAGCTTCTGTTCGACGTCGTCGCCGGAGCCGAGCGACGTACGGATGCGCTCGATCTCGGCCATCTCGGTGTCTTCAAGCGCAAACCCATGCGCCCGCAGGGCATCCCGCGGGTCCTCGACGAGCCTCCGCCGGAACTCCGGATGCTCGATCGCCCGCCGGACGATGGCGCCGATCATCTCGTTTCTCATTGGGTTACCTCCGGCGGATTGCAGAGCAATCGCGTTGCCAGCGGACACGAGGATGACGCGCTCGTGGGACGAAGCTCACACGCGCACCCTGAGCGTCACCAGCGTCTCCCCCATGTGCAGCTTCACCGGCGCCCCCACGTTGTGTTTGGCCCGCTCGATGGTCAGGTCGACGCCGTGCGGGAAGCCGATGCGCACGCCGTAGTCGATCTTCGTCCATGGCCACCAGATGCTCGGCGCGGGGAACGTCTTCGGCGCGGCGGCCCGGAAGTCGTTGCGCATGCCGCTCAGCCGCGCCGCCGGCTGGATGTACTCCAGCCATCGGCTGACCAGCGGGAAGCGGTAGCCGGTCTCGAGCTCGTATCCGTCCCGATGCAGGCCGGCGATGTCCTGCCTGGTGTATTGCCCGATCGCTGTCAAGCCATGCCACTCGGTGTAGACGCGGGCGCCCGTCTCCTCCTTGTTCCGCCCCTTCGTCGGCAGTTGGATGTTGAACGGCGCGCTGAGCAGGTCGAGGTCGCCGCCGTAGAAGGTCCCGGTCAGGCTCTTCGTGTCCGCGAGCTGCCGGCGGTAGTGGAACAGCAGGACGTCATAGCCGAACGTCTGGGCATCGTTCTGCCAGCGGTAGCCCAGCCCCTGGCCGAACTGCAGGTTGCTCTGGTTGAAGGCGTACTCCTCCACCTCCGCGTTGTAGAGGATCGGGAACCCAGACCCGAGGTCGTGATTCGGATGCGGATTCTGCGGCTGGCGCTGGTCGGGCGTGCCGTTGTCGCCGGCCAGCGCATTCGGATCGCGGAAGAAGAGCGGATTGCCGTTCGCCAGTTGCAGACGCCAGTAGAGGTTGCGCCCCACGCTCCCGCCCGCCAGCGCCTGCAGGTCCTCGAAGCGGTTGAAGGCCGTCGAGGCCAGGCCGTAGCTCTCCAGCAGGCGCGTCGGCTGCCGCTCCATCTTCGGAGCCTTGCCTACCTGGAAGAAGAACGACGTCCGCTCCGGCCGGTCGAGGAACTCCGGCGCCTGTCCGATGCGCAGCCAAAGCTCGTCGGCATCGATCTTCCGGTCGCTGCTCGTCGGGTTGCGCCTGTATTTGTCCTGCCCGTGCACCTTCGCCCGCGCGGCGAACCAGTTCGCGTACCCGAGGTCGAGCTGCACGTTGGCCACGCTGATCTCGTAGTTGTGCCCGGGATCGACCGTCCGCTCGAACCCGGCGGTCTGCCCCACCGGGAGGAAGTCCGGAGGGAAGGGGAAGCGGAGCTGGAAGCGGGTGGACTCGCTGTCGCGGTAGTTCGCGCGGACTTCGAAGCGGGTCTTGTACGTCCAGAGGTTCTGGGTCTGCGCGCGCAGCGGGAGCGCCGCACAGAGGAGCGCCGCCGCGGCGGCGAGGCGCTTGATGTCCATCACACACCCTCGCAGTCTGACTGATGGGGAGCCGCTGCTGATTCTACTTCTTTCCGGCGCAGATCCGGCACGCTTCGTATCCGCGCCCCATCGCCTCGGCCACGCTGCCGAAGGCGATCAGGGCCGCCGCGTCGATGCGCCGGACGCTGATGCAGTCCACAGTGTGGTACTTGCGCGACTTCGGCGAAGGGCTGGCCACGAGCCTGGCCGGCGGCTTCAGAAGCTCGGCCACCTCCAGGCGCAGCGGCACGAGCTGCAGCGACGGCACCTCGCCTTCGACGAAGGCCCATCGCGCGTCGCGCCAGGTCATCATTTCCCTCAGCTCGTCGCCGATCTTCTCCCGCATCGCATCCACGAGTTGCTCCTCGGTCACGGCTCCGAGGATGAGCAGGATGCGCCCGAGGGCGAGGCTGGTGTGCTGGCGCAACTCGTGGGCCCGGCGGCGGTCGTCATCATCGATGATGCCGGCGTCGATCAGCCGCTGGGCCAGGAAGCTCGCCGGATCGTTGGAGGCGCAGGAGTAGACCCGCCCCTTCTCGAAGAAGACCTCCAGCTCCAGCTCCCGCTCCCCCGCCGCGACGATCAGCGTTCCGGTGCGCTGCTCGTCGGCGTGCCGGGCGAGGAGCGCCGCCGCGGTGCCGTCCAGGGGCGCCCAGGCGCGAGGCGGTGCCGTCACGGGGACGATCTCCTCCTCGACGACCGGCTCGCGCAACTGCTCCTCGAGCTCTTTGCGCCGGTCGATCTCCTTGCGCAGCGCGGTGGCCATGATGCGCAGCTCGTTCATCGTCTGCTCGCCCATCACCCGCACTTCCTCGAGCGCGTCGCGCAGCGACTCTTCCTTCCGCCGCCCCGTCTCCACCTCGGCCCGCAGCGACTCGATCGTCGCCTCCAGGCCGCGGCGCGCGTCGACCGGAGCCGGCGGCGTGATGATCTCGACATAGCCCTTCATCACGCCTTCGACGCGCACCGGCGCGAGGGTGATGCGGACCCAGAGATGCCGCCCATCCTTCCCCACCCGCCAGTCCTCGGCCTCGACCCGGTCGGTGACCGCCTTGAGCTGCCGGGTCGACTTCCCTTCCCAACTGTCGGCGTCGCGGAAGAGCATCCGCCGGTTCTTGCCGACGATCTCGTTCGCTGCGTACCCGAAGATCCGCTCCGCGCCGATGTTCCACCCGTGGACGATCCCCTTCTCGTCGGTGCGGATGACCGCCACGTCGCTGAGCAGGTCCGCCAGCGAGCTCTCCTGCGCCATCGCCGCCCGCCGCGCCGGCGGCTCATCGACGACGTAGATGAAAAAGTCCGGCTCCCCCTTCGGCCCGCGGGCGAGCGAGACCACGACTTCGATCGTGCGGTACCGCCCCTTCTTCTCCATCACCCGCTTCTCGATGCGGTAGGTCCCGACCTCCCCCGCCACGAGCTTCTTCACGAGCGCCGTCTCCCGCTTCGCGTCCTCCGGGTGCGTGATGCTGTGAAACGAGATGCGCGACAACTCCTCCCGCGTGTATCCGATGAGCCCGCGGAAGTGCTCGTTGACCTGCAGCCAGTGCCCGTCGGGCGCCGCAAACGCGATCCCCACCCCCGCCCCATCGAACCCGGCGCGGAGCCGCTCGTCCCGCGACACCCCCACACCCCGCCCCGCCTTCTGGGCCGGCCGGCGCACAAGGGACATGACATGCCCGACGATCGGCAACTTGACCATGATTTGCGCTGAAGGGTGGAAGTGTACACCGGGGTCGTCACCACCACCGCGCCCCAGACAGCCGCGCGCGGGCGCCTCGTGCCCGGATTGATCGGGCCAACCGCCGACGGCAAGGACGTCTTCGAAGCGCCGAACATGATCTTCGATCGCCGCTTCCCAGCCGGTTGTCGAAAGCATATTGCGCATGTCGATGGATAGACCGATCTCGCCGTCATAAACGTCCAGATCGAATTCGCATCCGTTGAAGGTGAACTTCGTCCTGAAGTACGGGTGGGAGGGAGGCGCCGATACGTTTAAAGTCCGCGGCAACGCCTCCACCGTTGGATAGTCTCATTCTGGAATTCAGAAGCGCCGGCGTTCGATTCGTTCAAAGGTAGGCTCTCAAGTGATCACACGCACGCCAGCAGTACGGCCGCGGTCGACGACGACTTCCGCGGGAACGAGCCGCCGGCACTTCGGACACTCGAAGTATCACAGCACGCGCGCGAGCACCTCACGGCTGCCGAGTCATTAACTCCCCACCGGAGCTCATCGCCAATTTCATACTGGTATTGCCATAACTCGCCGAATCGGAACTGGGCGACCGCCGTAACGGCAATGCCGCAGCTCGGACAGGTCACGTCGATGCGGTCCCCACCCCCGCCCCGCCCTCTGGACCGGCAGGCACACAAGGGACATGACCTGCGCGACGATCGGCAACTTGACCATGGATTCGCTGAAGGGTGGAAATGTGCACTGGCGGTCGCACGAGGCGCCTTCCGGGCCCACCGGATGAATCCGGCGCCCATATGGCAGCCAATGCTGATCGCTTCGGCAACAGTATGGTGGCGGCTCATATGAGTACTTCGATAGGGCAGGCGGCAGAAAGTTTTGGCTATGGCCGCTAGACGCCGATTCTGGATCGTCACTGCCGACGATCGCGTGGCTTGCGAAAGAAAGACATGACAGCGCGCACAATGGAGGACCGATGGGAACCGTCAGCAGATTCTTCTTCAGGAAGTTCCCATTTACCTTCCTCCAACAAGCGCGTCAGGCGTCGCGCAAATGACGCGATCCGTATCTCTCCCGATTCAAATTCATGCGTCAGGTAATTTTCGTAGAGATCAGGACCGGCAAGAATATTCAGTTCGTCGGGGTAGACAGCCAAGATGTGTTCTCGACCGTTGAGCATGAACGACGTCCAGAAGCCGCGCTTCGCGCCGACATTCAGCCGGAACGGCTCAAAATCAACATCGTGTTCGCGCAGCACGTCTGCCACACGTTGCACGGCCTCGAACTGGAATGCGGTAGGCTCGCCCAGCGGAACTGCAGATCGGGAGCTCGTTCGTTCATCGCGCAACACCCGGCGGCAGAAATCTCACGATCCGTATATTGAGATAGGCGTTACCTGTCAATTGGCGGACCCATCGGCGCGTGGCGCTGAACCCAACGCGGTTCCGAGCCTTTAGTTCGAATCCGAGCTCAAGCCAATACTGAGGTCTGTTAAGCGCGTGACGAGAGGACGGTCTCTACCATTCTTCGTTCTGCACGGCCTGATAAAGGCGGAGCCTCTCACTGGGAACATCTAGCCGATCAAACTCTCTGGCGAATGCTTCCAGGCGTTCGCCCACAGGATGACCATGCCGCCAAAGTATCGACGCAACGACGGATTGAAGAAAATCGAGGCCATCCAATACGTCATCGGCAGCGCCGGGCGCATCGGCACGTAACTCGCGCAACAGCTCCTGAAGCAGAAGATCCAAGACGTCGAGATAGTTCTCCGCGAGTAGTTGATAGATCTGACGTTCGTTCCTACGATCATCGATTGATATGGCATGTGCCTGCGATATGCCAAGAAACTGCTCAATCCTCGGCAGACGCGGCCTGCCGCTATCGATAGACAACGCGTAGATTTGCGACAGCGTGTCGCGGGATTGCGTCATCGCGTCGTCACCGGTTGCATGTGCCATACCTCGCTAGGTGTGATGTGTCAGGAGGTTGTTCCTTGAGAGGGGTTGTGCATCCGGGCGACTTTCGTCAATCTGAAAGCTCTTCAAACGAACAGGTTGACAGGAAGGGCCCGGATGAACGTACACAAGAATGCGCGAAGCTGCCCGACAAG
>DATEOX010000123.1:0-4895 GCA_035273585.1 Thermoanaerobaculia bacterium | reverse complement strand
CGCCGCTGGACCGCGACTGGTCGCGGCGCGGCGCCGCCGCCTCGCTGCGCGTCGCCTCCTTCCGCGCCGACGGCGTCCCGTTCGCCCGCGAGCTGCTGATCTACACCCACTCCTCGCCGCCGCCCATCGGTTTCGCGCGCTCGATCCGCGCGGAGGGCTTCGCGCGCGTCGATGAACGAGGCACCTTCGTGATGACCATCAAGTCCTCGCGCCTCATCTCGTATCAAGGCGCGCTGCGCTGGTGGCAGCCGTCGCGCTGGAACCGCGCACTGGCCATGCGCCTCGCCGCGCACGCCCGCGCCTGGCCCGAGGAGGTCGCCCTGGCCCAGGCTCTCGCCCTCGGGCGCGGCGAGCGCCTCGACGACCACACCCGCGAGGAGTTCCGCCGCGGCGGGACGTATCACCTGCTCGTCTTCTCCGGGATGCAGATCGCCTTCGCCGCCGCGGCCATCGCCTGGGTCCTGCGCTGGTTCCTGCACAAGCCGCGCGTCTCCGACTGGCTGCTCCTGACGTTCGCCGTGATGGCCCCGCTCTTCATCGGACCCACCGCCTCCGTCTCCCGCGCCTCGATCGCCATCGGCCTCTACGCCGTGTCGCGCATCCTCGGCCGCCCGACGTCGCTGGAGAACCTCTGGTGCGTGTCCGCCCTGCTGCGCCTGATCGCCGCCCCGACGGACCTCGCCGATCCCGCCTTCCACCTCACCTACGCCGGCGCCGGCGCGCTGCTGTTCCTGGGCAGGACGGCGCGCGGGCGCTGGGTGCTCTCCGCGCTCGCCGTCGAGGCGGCCATCACTCCGCTCACCCTGTGGCACTTTCGCCAGTACGCGATCGCCGGCTCGGCGATGACCATCCTGATGTCGCCCATCGTCTTCGCCATGCTCATCGTATCGGCCGCGGCGTGCGCGCTGCCGTGCGATCCGCTCTTCGCCCTCCTCCACCTGCTGCGCGAGGTCTGCGCGTTCATGAACGACTTCGCCGCGCCGCTCTCCGGGTACCTTCCCCGCCCGCCCCTCCCGCTCCTCGTTCTTGCGTTCGGTCTCGCCTTCGTGCTCCGCCGCCGCCCACCCCTGGCCATCGCCGCACTCCTGCTCCCCACCCTCGCCGCCGCCTGGCCCCGTCCGCCCGTCCCACTCACCTTCCTCGACGTCGGCCAGGGCGACGCCATCCTGGTCCGCGACCGCGAGACGCTGCTCGTCGACGGCGGCCCGCAGCCCGAGCGGCTCCTCGCGCTGCTCGCCGACCGCAGCGTCAGACGGATCGACGTCATGCTCCTCACCCACGCCCACCCCGATCATTGCGGCGGGCTGCCGGCCGTGATGCAAAGGATATCGGTCGGCGAGCTGTGGCTCTCACCCCGCCGCCTCCGCGGCCCGTGCGCCACGTCGCTCCTCGCCGCGGCGAGCGAGCGCGCCGTCCCCATTCACCTCATACGCGACCACGACCGCTGCTCGCTCGGCGGCATCGCGCTCACCACACTGCTGGCTGATCGAACCTTCCGCCGCGCGCCGGAGAACAACAGCTCCGTCGTCGTCCGCCTGCAGATCGGCCGACGGCGCGTGCTGCTCACGGGAGACATCGAGCGGGACGCCGAGTCGGAATTGGCGAGCGGGCGTCCCGCCCGCCAGCCGTCGGGCGTCCCGCCCGGCGGCGTGTACGCGCTCCAAGCCGACATCCTCAAAGTCTCCCATCACGGCAGCCGCACCTCCACCACCGCCCCTTTTCTCGAGGCAGTCGCGCCGAAACTGGCCGTGATCTCCTGCGGACGGCGCAACCTCTTCGGCCATCCGCATGCGGCGGTCGTGCGCGCGCTCGATGCGCAACATATCCGCACCTGGCGCACCGACCGGAGCGGCTCGATCGAGGTCACCTTCCCGAATGGCCGCATCGCCGTCCATCCCCAAATTGACACTCCACCGCCACGGTTCTAGAGTTCGGACACAGCCATGTCTTCCACCCTCCTCCGCCTCGGGCTGTGGATCCTGGTGATCATCCTGGCGCTCTACGTCGTCCACGAGAGCTTCGAGGACTCGCCCGTGGCCGAGCTCGTGCCGCTGGAGATGCTGCAGAAGGCGTTCATCGTCGGCGGCGTCCTGCTCATTGCCGGCCTCGCCTTCCGCTTCCTGGAGAAGGGCTCACGCAAGGTCGTCAAGAACCGCTGCGCCGTCTGCCGCACGCCCATTCCGCACGGTGCACTATATTGCCGCGAGCACCTGCGCAGAATATTGCACGACGAGGACGACCGGACGCACGTGACGCGCCTCCGCAGCGGAGTGCAGCAGCGGGAGCGGAGGCGCTGACCCAAGAACCCTCGCCCCGCTTGCGGGGAGAGGGTGGGGCGAAGCCCCGGGTGAGGGGCTGCCGCAGAATCCGCGCCCCTCATCCGCCCTCCGGGCTCCTTCTCCCCGCCGCGCGGGGAGAAGGATCTTCTAGGATTGCGCGGTGCGTCGCCTCATCGTGGTGGCCGGCACGACCGGCACTGGCAAATCGGAGCTGGCCGTTCGCCTGGCCGAGACCATCGGCGGCGAGATCGTCAACTACGACTCCGTGCAGATCTACCGCGGGTTCGACATCGGCAGCGCGAAACCGTCCGCGGAGACGCGCAGCCGCGTTCCCCATCACCTCTTCGACCTCATCGAGGCGGACGTCGAGTTCAACGCGGCCGACTACGCGAAGGCCGCGCGCGAGACCTGCGCGGACATCGAACGACGCGGCAGGACGCCGATCCTGGTGGGCGGCACCTTCTTCTATCTGCGCGCGCTGCTCTCCGGGCTGCCGGAGATGCCCGGCCGAGACGCGGCGATCCGCGCACGGCTGGCGCGCATCGCCGACCGGCCGCGCGGGCCGGGGCGGCTGCACGCCTGGCTGTCGAAAATCGACGCGCAAAGTGGTAGAAAGATCGCCCCGGCCGACCGGCACCGCGTCGAACGGGCTCTCGAAGTCTGGCTCGCGAGCGGCAGACCGATCTCGAGCTGGGAGCGCCCCAAGGCCGATTCGAATGCAGAGACTCCCGCGTTGAAGATGGCACTGACGCTCGAGCGGCCGCGGCTCGTCGAGATGCTCGACCGGCGCGTGGAGGCGATGTACGCCGCCGGCCTGGTCGAGGAAACGCGCGCGCTCCTCGCCCGCTACCCCTCCTCCTCCCGCCCCTTCACCTCCATCGGATACGCCGAGGCGGCGGCGGTGATCAGCGGCTCGCTGACGATCGAGGCGGCGATGGCGGAGACGCGGCGCCGGACGCGCGCCTACGCCAAGCGGCAGATGACGTGGTTGCGCTCGGAGCGGAACGTGCAGTGGCTCGACGCATCGGACAGAGACAAGGCATTCGAGGCCGCCCTGCGCCTCGCCCGAGGGACTACTTGAGACGACAGACGATCCTGATGATGCTCGCGGCGGCGATCCTCGCCGCGCGTTGCGCCGACACGAGCAGCACCCCGCCCCCCGCGGTCGTGCCGACCGCCGCCGACCGGTACCTCATCGACCCCCGCATCGGCTGGAGCCCGGTCGCTCCCCAGCAGCTCGACGATCGCTTCGAAACGGCGTGGCGTTTCTATCTTGCCGGCGACTATCCGCAGGCGCGGATGCGCCTCGACGAGCTGCGGACGAAGAACCCGGAGTACGGCCCCGCGGTGCTGGCCGAGGCGATGGTGCTGCGGCGGCAGGGCGACACGACGAGCGCCCAGGCGACCGTCGAGCGGCTCCTGGCCGAGCATCCCGACTACACCGCGGCGCAGGTCCTCCGCGCGGAGCTGGCGGTCGCGGACAAGCAGACCCGCCGCGCGTACGAGCTCTATCGCGATCTGGCCCGCCAGCCGGATGCGCCGGCCACCGCCGCGGAGCGGCTGCGCGAGCTGGAGACGCAGCTCTTCAACGAGCTGTTCGCCGCGGCGAATGCGGCGCAAGGCGAGGAGTCGATCCCCCTGCTGCGCGAGGTGCTGCAACTGCAGCCCGGCGCCAGCGCGCCGCGCATCCTCCTAGCCCAGCGGCTCATCGGCCTCAAACAGTACGACGAGGCGCGGCGCGAGCTCGATCCGGTGATCAACTCCGGCGACGTCGACGGCGCGGACGTCCAGGAGGCCTTGGCCGAGATCGAGGTCGGGCGCGGCCGCTACCAGGAGGCGATCATCCGCTACGAGCGCCTCGCCCGCCGGACGAACGACCGGCGCTATGCCGACCGGCTGGAGGACATCAAGGAGACGTGGAACGCGATGAACATGCCGCCCCACTACCAGCGCGCGCTGGAGTCGGAGGCCATCACCCGCGCCGACCTGGCCGTCCTCCTCTACTGGAAGGTCGCCTCGGTGCGCTTCGCCCAGAACCTCGGCGCGCCGCCCATCGCCATCGACATCGGCGACGTGGCCGGCCGCGAGGAAGTGGTCCGCGCCCTGGCCCTCGGCATTCTGAACGTCGACCCCGTCACGCGCCGCGTAGGTCCCTACACGCCGGTGACCGCCGCCAGCCTGGGCCGCTTCGCGCAGCGCGTGCTGACCATGCGCGGCGCGCCGTGCGCGAAGACGTCGAACGACAAGGTGCTGAGCGCTTGCGGCGTGCAGGACCCGACCGTGACGGCGCTCAGCCCCGAGGCGCCGGTGAGCGGGCGGGCGGCGGCGGGGATCCTCGAGCAGGTGGACAAGGCGCTGCGGTGAGGGGTCATCGAAAGAGCGTCAGCCGCGGCACGCCGAACCGCTCGCGCACGATGCGTCGCGTGTTCGCCTCCACCGTCCGCTCGCGCGTCTTCTCGCTGAGCTTCGATGCGTCGCCGATCGCGCGCGCGACCTCGGCGCGGATGGCCTCGGCGTCGGGCGCGGTTTCCAGCAGGTGCGCGATCAGCTCCCGCTCCACCTCGATGAGCTGCTCCTCGATGCGGGGCACGCTCTTCTCCGCCACCAGCGAGCGGA
>DATEOX010000122.1:0-5706 GCA_035273585.1 Thermoanaerobaculia bacterium | reverse complement strand
GTCAGGGCGAGCAGTGTGTTCACGATGCTCTAGACGACGCAAACGCTCCGACGTTAACCGACGGCCGCGTCTCGTGGAACAGCTCCAGCTTCTCCTCATCATCGTCGTGCACCGGCGTGAGGGCGATGTCGGTGTACTCGTAGCGCTTCGGATCGCGCTTGATCGATACGTAGATGCGCCGCAGGCCGGCATACATCGACGCCCAGCGGAAAAGCTTCGAGACCGTCTCGGCAAAGTACGCGGGGTAGAAGCGCCAGATGGGCTCGATGGGGAAACCGGGGCGGCGGTCGCGGCGGAACTTCTTGCGGAAGAAGCCGGCCTCGAGGGGGTGCACTTTCTCGATGTGGATCGAGCCGCCGAACCAGGTCATGAGCAGGATGGCGTTGCTCGCGCTGGCGCGCATGGCCACATTGCGGCGCAGCACCGCCTCGACGTGCTCGCGCGTGTAGTACGTCTCCCACGCCATCCGGTACGTCCGCTCCCACTCCTCCGGCGACATCCGCGGGTGCGCGGTGCAGACGTGGTTGAGGTCGTACTTGTTCAGGTCCGCATCGACCGGCACGCCGGCTCGCACGAGCTTCTGATGGTCCTCCGAGCCCGGCAGCGGAGTGAGGAAGAAGAACTCCAGCAGGTCGACGGGCAGCTCGCGCTTGATGATCTCGATGTCGTGCCGGATCGACTCCTGTGTGTCGTTCGGAAACCCGAGGATGTAGCCGGCGTAGGTGATGACCCGCGCCGCCTTCCAGGCCAGGAGCATCTTGCGGTATTCGGTGATCTTGTTCTGCCGCTTCTTGGCGCCGACCAGGCTATCCGGGTTGATGTTCTCCAGCCCGATGAAGACGCGGCGCACGCCGGCCTTCGCGCACTTCTCGATGAAGCGCGGGATCTTGTGGCAGAGCGTGTCCACCTGGATGATGAAGTGGATCTTGATGCCTTCCGCGCGGAGGGCGATGAGCCGGTCGAGGATCGCTTCCCAGTCGGAGTTGCGGGCGAAGTTGTCGTCGGTGATGAAGAAGCTGTGCAGCCCCTGCTTCACGTTCGCCCGGACGATCTGCTCGATGTCGTCCGGCGAGCGGCGCCGCGACTTGCGTCCCTGGACGTTGATGATCGTGCAGAACGAGCACTGGAATGGGCAGCCGCGGCCGGCGTCGAAGCTCGTCACGCCGCCCGCTGTCCGCCACGCGCGCAGCGCCGTGATGAGCGGGATGGGCGTCCCCTCGATCGATGGCAGGTCGGCCATGTAGTTGTACATCGGCTTCAGCTCGCCGGCCGCCGCGTCGCGCAGCACCTGGTCCAGCCTTCCCTCGGCCTCGCCGGCGAAGATGGAGACGCCTAGGTTGCGCGCCTCATCCAGGGTGGCATCGACGCCGTTCAGCATGCTGATCGTGCCCGACGCGTGGAAGCCGCCGAGTGCGACCTGGATGCCGCGCCTGCGCAGCGGACGGGCCAGCTCCAGCGCGCGGGGGAACTGATTCGACTGCACGCCGACGAGCATGACCATCCCGGTGCCGGCCTTCTCGATCATCCGGGCAATGCGCTCCGGGCGGATGCGCGTATTCGTCTCATCGAGGGCGTGGATCTCCAGCTCCACGTCGTCGCCGAGGACGTTGCGCAACGCGCAATCGCGGGCCAGGCCGTACAGCGCGGCGAGGGAGTTGGAGGGGATGGCGGAGAGGAGCCACTGAATGACGTAGCCGTCGTCGTCGTAGTGCGACGGCTTGACCAGCACGAGGCAGAAGCGGCGCGCGTTCGATTTCATCCGGGATGCACGGATGATACATCCCACTGCGGCCGGTCGCGCCAGCGGCGGTGCATCCAGACCCACTGCTCCGGGACGCGGCGGATCTGCTCTTCGATCTCGCGCGTGGCCCGGGCGGTGAGCGCGACCGGGTCGTCGTCGCGGCGCGTCTCGATCGGCTCGCTGACGTGCGCCAGATGGGTGCCGTCGGGCCGCCGTTCGATCAAGATCGTCACCACCACCGCCTCGGCGCGCACGGCGAGCTTGGCCGGGCCGATCGGCGTGAGGGCCGGCCGGCCGAAGAACGGCACCTTGACGCTGTCCGTCCGGATGTTCTGGTCGATGACGAATGCGAGCGCGCCGCGCTTGATGGCCTTCAGCATCTGGAGCGCCGACGCGTTCGACCCGCGATCGATGGTCTGCACGCCGACGCGCGCCCGCACCTCGGTGATGAAGCGGTTCAGTCGCGGATCGCTCCGCTCGCGCTGCAGGACGCTGGTCGGCGCGCCTAGGGCGCCGAAGGCGTTGGCCAGCCACTCCCAGTTGCCGACGTGCGCGGTGAAGATGACCACGCCGCGGCCGGCGTCGAGGTACGGCTGCAGCCGTTCGAGGCCTTCCCATTGCGTGAGCCGCGCGCGCGCCGCGTCGTCGAGGCGCGGAAGCCAGAGGATCTCCATCAGCGACTGGCCGAGGTGGCGGAACATCTTCTTGATGGTGTCCCGCCGCTGCGCCTCCGACCACTCGGGGAAGGCGAGGCGGATGTGCTCCAGCGCGCGGCCGCGCTCGCGGAGGAGGACCAGCCAGGCGAGGCGCCCGAGGAAGCGGCCGAAAGCGCGGAGGGCGTCGAGGGGGAGGAGGCCGGCGAGCTTCTGGAGGAGACGGAGAGCGGCGTAGAGCATCACTTCCTCCGCACGTAAATGACCTTCTCCACCTCTGCGTGCACGACGCCCTCGGCATCGACGAGCGTCACGGTATAGACGCGGTCCACCGGCGTCCCCGAGGCGGTGGCGGCGCGGATGGCCTCCAGCTCGGCGTCATCAACGCGGAACGTGGCAAACAAAGTGGTGCGGCCGGGCTTGCGGAAGCGGATCGTCGCCGCCTTGTCCCAGACCACGTACTCCGGCCCGAGGAGGCGGATGAGCATGATCATGTACATCGGGTCGACGGAGGCGTACATCGAGCCGCCGAAGATCGTGCCGACGTAGTTGCGCGTGCGGAGGGAGAGCGGCAGGCGGATGCGGATCTCGCGGTAGTCCGAGGCGATGTACGTCACGCGGGCGCCGGTCCCGCGGTACGCCGGATAGATGTTGAAGAGCCAGCGCAGGCGGCGCGTCTGGAACGACTCAGGCATCGGCGGTCCGCGGCGTCACGACCCACAGCAGCGCGGCGGCGACCACGGCGATCACGGCCATGCCGCTCCACTGCAGGTCGGGGCGATGGTTGGCCAGCATCCCGAGCGCCGACTGCAGCGCGGTGGAGACGAAGATGGCCACCGGGTAGGCCAGCGCGTTCGTCCCCAGCACCCACTTGACGACGGCGAAGATGACGAGCGCGCCGGCGAGCGCCTTGGCGATGACCAGCGGCGCCTCGGCCGGCGTGGCGTTGCCATCGAGCAGGACGAAGAAGATGGCCGTGACGGTGATGGCGCCCGGCAGCCAGCTCCACTTCCGCAGCGACTGCACGGCCACGGTGAACATGGCCACCGCGGCAGAGATGGTGATGGCGTCGAACAGCGCGTCGAGCAGCGCGGCGAGGAACGGCAGCGGGATGGCCACCGTCGAGGGGATGGAGATGCCGTTCACGCGCGCCGCGGCCGGGAAGAGCCGCACCGCGAGCACCACGACCACGCGCAACGCGGCGAAGATGGCCAGCGCGGTGAGCGCGGAGAGCGCCGCCGCCCGCCCCCACCGCGCGCGCCCTTCGCGGGAGAACACTTCCAGCGCCGCCGGCACCGCCGTCTCGATCGCCGCCAGGGCCAGGAAGAGCAGCGCGATGCGGAAGGCGGTGGTCATCACCGAGCTGGTGATCATCGAGATGGTGAACGTCTCCCAGGCGATGGAGGTGTTGTAGTTGAAGAGGTTGTCCTCGTACTGCACGAGGGTCAGGAAGACCGGGATCCAGGCCAGCGCCGCGGTCCAGCGCGCCGCGCGCCGCCAGTGGAACCGCTTGCGGATGGCGGACATGACCAGGCCGGTGATGATGAAGGCGAAGATGGCCAGCAGGCCGGCGATCTTCAGCACCGTGAGCATCACGTTCACCAGAGTCGTCGGCTGGCGGTACTCGACGTCCGGGATCTTCACCGACCTGGTGAACTGCGTGATCTCCGCGCCGGCCACGCGGATGGTCACCCGCCGCCAGGCGTCGGCCACCAGCGGCTTCCGCTCCTGGAAGTGGAAGAGCCAGTCGCGCCGGTTCGGCTGCTGGAAGCTCAGCGCCTCTTTCAGCTCGAACTGCGCCGCATCGATGCCGTACCGCGCGAACGCCGGCATGGCCACCGCCAGCGCGTCGATCTGCTCCAGGCGCGACCCCGGGTTCTGCTCGGCCTGGTATTTGTGATAGCCGAGGACGCGCGAGGAGCGCGGGTCGGCCTCGACGAAGTACTCCTCCTTCTTCATCGGCGTGAAGAAGCGGACGGTCCACGTCGCGGCCTCGACCCGCCGGCGGAAGACGTCGATGAGCCCCTCGATGGGCATGCCGTGGTGGACGAGGTACGTCGCGGCGACGCCGTCGAACGCCCCGGGCGAACCCCCTTCCTCGCGCGGCGAGTTGCGGTCCCAGGAGTGGAAGCCCTCGAGCTCCGTGGCGATCACGCGCTGGTACGTCGCTTTCGGATCGGCCAGGCGCACGTGCGCGGCGGCGAGCTGCTTCGCCCGCGCCTTATCGATGCGGTAGTCGACGGCGTCGTCGGGCGCCGGTGGCCGGAAGGCGAGGAGGATGGCGGCGATGGCCGCCGCGGCGATGCAGGCGAAGACGCGCGCCGGCGTCACGCGGATGGCCGGCGGCAGCTCGGGGCGGGGGGGCGGCTCAGCGGGCGCCGTGTCGGGCGCGATCACCGGCAGCGTGGCGTTCGTCAGGTCGTCATCCGGGATGAAGCCCTTGTTCCGGATGTAGAGCACGATCGAGGCGAGCATCGGGACGACGAACACGAGACTCGCCGCGCCGGCGGAGAGGATGTAGTACGGGTTGCCGGAGCGGAAGAGCAGGAGCGCCGTGTAGACCGCGTCGACCGTGTAGTGCCAGATCAGCAGCGGCAGCAGGCCGAAGGAATCCATCAGGAAGCCGATCAGCACCCCGGCCAGCCCGACCTCGATCCCCCGGATGTAGAACGGCTGGTTCGGATAGGTCGCGTGCCCGAAGCCCCAGATGAACCCCGCGGCGATGATGGCCGCCCAGCGCGACTTGAGCACGCGCTGGAAGAAGGGGATGGAGAAGGCGCGGCTGAGGAACTCTTCCGACATGGCCGGGAAGAAGCCGGCGAAGAGCACCGCCACCCACGGCAGGGCCGTGTTCAGGATGTTATCGTACGGGATCTCCGCCGGCGACCAGGCCCCGAAGCGCGAGGCGACGATGTAGAAGATCACCTGGTAGGCGAGGAAGAACCCCATCAGCGTGTACCCGAGGACGAAGGAGCGGAAGACGCGCTTGGAGGTGAGCGCGCGCGGCGTCCAGAGCTTCGGCAGCGCGAGATGCTGCGGCAGCCGCTCGCGGTAGAGCACCTCGCCCGCGCCGCTGATCACCACCAGCAGCATGGCCGCGCCGAAGCTGGCCAGGATCACGTTGAAGAAGACGAACTGCGCCAGGAACGCGCCGTAGGATGTGGTCGTGTCGTAGCCGGCCAGCGACTGCGGGAAGTTGTTCATGGCCACGAGCGCGGAGAGGACGACGCTCACTCCGGCCACACCGAGGAGGAACTTCAGGCGCATGTCGCCGCGGCGGAGGCGGACGATGAAGATGATGACCGCCGCGAC
>DATEOX010000121.1:0-2264 GCA_035273585.1 Thermoanaerobaculia bacterium | reverse complement strand
TCGGCCACGTGGCGATCGGCCGCCGCGGCCGGATTCGACACGGTCGTCGGGGCGACGGGATCCTCGGCCTGGAGCGCGAGGATCGCCTCGAGCGCCTGGATCCCTCCGGGCGGGACGCCGTAGCGCCGGCCGAGCTCCTCGAGCCGCTTCACGCCGCCAGCGCGGCGCGGGCGCGCAGCCGCGCGATCGCCTCGGCGTAGTCGGCGGTCATGGCGGTCAGCCGCTCGTGGGCGTGCGCGTCGAGCTCCGGCGTGATGTGGCGCTCGAGCAGCGGCAGTAGATCCCCCACGAGGGCCTCTCCGCGCGCCATCCACTGGAAGTAGTGGCGCCCACCGTGGTGGTAGGGCCCGTAGAGCCTGGAGCGCGGGAAGCGGGCGGCGAGCCAGCGCATCAGGGCCTCGTGGCGCACGTGCATGCGCAGCGTCACCTGCGGTTGGCGGCCGTCGCCACCGAAATGGCCCTCGCCGATCAGCAGGCCGACGACGATGCCCTCGTCATGCGGGTCCATGACGAGAGTGTATGTGTTTCACCGGGCAGAAAAACGTGAAACGACGTCAACCCCGGCATTGAGGGAGAGCGTGCATAAGTCCCAATTCCCGGTGCCGGGTCGCGAAATGGGGAGTCACGCACCGTATGCGTGCCAAAGTCCCCAACGCACGCGCGCGTCGCGGAGATCGGGGACTTATGCACCCCATACCCAGCGCAGTTCGAAGCTCAGCGCAGCGGCGCGACCACAAGGTGCCGATTCGGCTCCGTGCCCTCGCTGTACGTCTCGACGTCGTCGCGGTCCTTCAGATGCTCGTGCACGACCTTGCGCTCGGTCGCGCTCATGGCATCCAGCGCCACCGGCCGGCCGGAGCGGGCGGCCCTCGAGGCGGCCTGGTCGGCCTGGCGGTGCAGCATCTCCTCGCGCCGCTCGCGGTATCCCGCGGCGTCGACCGTCACGCGCACGGCCTCGTCGCGCCCGGCTTTGCGGTTGGCGATCTTGAACGCGAGGTGCTGGACGGCGTCGATCGTCTGCCCATGGCGGCCGATGAAGAGGCCGAGGTCGTCGCCGTCGAGCGTCGCCCGGATCCCTTCGTCGTCCTCCTCGATGACCACGTCGGCGTCGAGCCCGAGCGCCTCGGTCACCTTGCCGAGCAGCTCATCGATCCGGTCGGCAGCTTCGCTCATCGGCGTCTCCCTGAGCGTTTCTTCTTGCGGCGTGGAGGCGCGGGCGGTGGCCCGCTCGGCTTGCCTTTCGGTGGGTTCCCATTCCCGCTCCCGGCGGCTGCGGGCGCGGGCGCACCACTCCCACCGCCGCCTCCGCCTCGGAAGAGATCGGTGAGACTCGTCGTCTCCTGACCTGGCGGTCGCATCGGGCCGAGCCGCTTCCGGATGATCGCCTGCTGCACGATCGTCCACAGGTTCGTGGTGATCCAGTAGACGAGCAGACCCGCCGGGAAGTTGATGATGAAGATGACGAAGAAGAACGGCAGCGCCAGGAAGATCATCCGCTGCGTCCGGTCCGTCGTCGTCGACATCAGCAGCGTCGACAGCAGCTGCGAGCCGACGTAGAGGATGATCAGGACGATCAGGACGCTGCCGGTGGCCTTGTCCGTGAGGTCCGGGATGAAGAAGAACGACGCCGCGCCCGGGCCGCAGGGCTCGGCCGTCTGTCCGCAGATGTCCTGCCGCAGGTCCTTCTGCAGCATGTAGAAGAGCGACAGGAAGACCGGGAGCTGCGCCAGGAGCGGGAGACAAGACGCAAACGGGTTGATCTTGTTCTCCCGGTAGAACTTCATCATCTCCTGGTTGAGCCGCTCCTTGTCGTGCTTGTAGCGGTCCTGGAGCTTCTTCATCTCAGGCGCGTGGGAGGCCAGCGCCTGCATCGACTTGAACTGCTTGAAGGTCAGCGGCAGCAGCGCGGCGCGCACGACCACGGTCATGGCGATGATCGACCAGCCCCAGCTCAGCCCGATCCCGTGGAACCAGAGCAGGATCTGCTCGAAGAAGTCGATCAGCGGCTGGAAGATGTTCGCGATCACGAGAGCTGGGAGTGAGAGGCCCGGAAGAGGGTCTGCGCCGACACCGGGTCGTACCCGCCGTGGCTGAAGGGATTGCAGCGCAGCAGCCGCCAGGCTGCGAGCACGGAGCCGCGCAGTATGCCGTAGGACCGGATCGCCTGCACGGCGTACGCCGAGCACGTCGGGTGGTACTTGCAGCGGCGCGGGAAGAGCGGGGAGACGAAGCGCTGGTAGGCGCGGATCAGCGTGATCACGCGG
>DATEOX010000120.1:0-5284 GCA_035273585.1 Thermoanaerobaculia bacterium | reverse complement strand
GGGCGATCTGCTCGTCGATCTTGCGCGTGAACTCCCGCGCCGAGTCGTAGCCCTGGAGCTTCATGAGGTGGTTGCGCGCGGCGATCTCCACCAGCAGAGCGAGGTTCCGCCCCGAGGCCACCGGCAGCCGGACGTAAGGTTTGTGCACGCCGAGGAGCTCGAAGGTCTCGCCGGCGATGCCGAGGCGGTCGTACTCAGTGCCTTCGACCCATTTCTCGAGCCGGACCACGAGATCGATCGGCTTCACGTCGCGTGTCGAGGCGACACCGAAGAGGTCCTTGATGTCGATGATGCCGATGCCGCGCAACTCCATGTGATGGCGGATGAGATCATTCGAGTAGCCGAGAAGGACGTCGTTCGGATGGCGGCGGACGATGACCATGTCGTCGGCAATCAGCCGGTGTCCGCGGTAGACGAGATCGAGGGCGCACTCGCTCTTGCCGATGCCGCTGTCGCCGGTGAGCAGCACGCCGATGCCGTAGACGTCGAGGAGGCCCGAGTGCATCGTCCGCCGTGGGGCCATGTTCTCTTCCAGGAAGTAGGTCACCCGGTTGATGGTCGTGGAGGACATCCCGCTGGTGGAGAAGAGCGGCACGGAGCGCTTCTCGCACTCCACGCGGAACTCGTCGAGCGGAGGGATTCCCTTGGTGACGATGAAGCAGGAGACGTCGAGCGCCACCACGTCCCGCACCCGCTTCTCGCGCAGCCGGGGCGGGAGGGACTGGAGGTACTTCGTCTCCGACTCCCCGATGATCTGCACCCGCCACTGCTTGATGTACTCGTAATACCCGGCGAAGGCCAACCCCGGCTTCTGCACGCGCGGCCGGAGGATGACGCGATCGAGCCCGTCGTCTCCGGTGATGAGCCGGAGCTGGAGATCCTCCAGATCGGCGCCGAGCAGCGTCCGCACCGTGGTCTGGACGAAGTCTTCGGGGAGGGTCACGGCGTGATGGTAGCAGTTGTTCGGTGGGCTATTCGGAAGGATGAAGGATGAATGATGAACGTCCGGGTACCGCTGCGGTTCATCATTCATCATTCATCATTCATCCTTCCACCCAGGTCATCAGAACTCCGGCGCAATCAGCCCGAGGTTATTGTCCTTCCGCTTATAAATCACCGACACGCGGTCCGTGTCGGTATCGCGGAAGACGATGAACTCGTTCTGCGATGAGTCGAGGCGCATGGCGGCGTCTTCGATGGTCATCGGGCGGATGGGAAGGTTGTTCGTCTTGATGATGCGCGGCGCGCCGGCGTTGCCTTCCTCGCGGAGCTGACCCGGCTCGAGGACCTGCACGGCCCACTCGGTCACCGCGTCCGCCACCTTGTTGTGATTGCCTTCCTTGCGGTGATGGTCGCGGATCTTCTTCCGGTTCTTCTGTGCCTGGCGCTTGAGGTGGTCGAGCGAGGCGTTGATCGCGTCCTGCATCGACTCGTCCGACTCCTGCACCGACTTGACGTCGTGCTCCTTCCCCACGATGAGGATCTCGCAGATGTTGCGGTACTTCTCCACCTGCAGCACGCAGCGGATCTCGATCACGTCCTGGAACAGCTTCTCCGTGATCTTCCCCAGCTTCTTCTCCACCAGGTCCCGGATCTCGGGAGTCACTTCGTAGTTGCGGCCGGCGATCTCGGTTGCCATTGCCTTACACCTCGATGATTGGATTTCAGAAAATCTGCTTGCGGTCGGTCGACGACGGGATGTTCAGCTCGTCGCGGTACTTGGCCACGGTACGGCGGGCGATGTTGATCCCCTCGTCGTTCAGGATCTTCATGATCTTGGAATCGGAGAGCGGCTTCCGCGGATCCTCGGCCTCAATATAGCTCTGGATCTTCTTCTTGACCGTAAGGGAGGAGATGTCCTCGCCGGTGTCGGAGTCGATGCCGCTGTGGAAGAAGTACTTCATCAGGAACAGCCCGCGCGGGGTGTGCATGTACTTGTTCGACACCACCCGCGAGACGGTCGACTCGTGCATCTGGATGTCGTCCGCCACGTCGCGCAGGACGAGCGGGCGGAGGAAGTCGATGCCCCGCTCCAGGAACTCCCGCTGGTGCTTCACGATCGACTCGGCCACCTTGTAGATCGTCCGCTGCCGCTGGTCGAGCGACTTGATCAGCCACACCGCGGAGCGGATCTTGTCCTTGATGTAGTTGACCGTCTCGCCGTCCGACTTGGAGTCCATCGAGTTGAGCATCGAGCGGTAGCTGCTGTTGATGCGCAGCTTGGGCATGCCGTCCTCGTTGAGCACGATCACGTACTCGTCGCTCACCTTGTGCACGTAGACGTCCGGCTCGACGTAGATGGCCCGCTCATTGGAGTACTTCCGCCCCGGCTTCGGGTCGAGGTGCTTGATGACCTCGACGATGCCTTCCAGCGTCTTCATGTCGATGCCCAGGGTCTTCGCCAGTTGCACGAAGCGGCGCTGCATGAAGTCGTCCCAGTGGTCGCGGATGATGGTCTCCACGTACGGGACGTCGATCTCCAGGAAGATGAGCTGGAGGAGGAGGCACTCGCGCAGGTCGCGCGCCCCGACGCCGATCGGGTCGAGCATCTGGATGGCCTCGATGGCCTTCTCCACGTCCGCCGGGTCGTACGGACCGGCGGCCACGATCTCCTCGGTGGAGGCGCGCAGGTACCCGTCCTCGTCGATGTTGCCGATGATGAACGCGCCGATCTCCTTCACCTTCGGCGAGGCGTCGGACATGTTGAGCTGCCACGTGAGGTGGTCTGTGAGATCGGGAGGACGGGTGAGCGTGTTCTCGAGCGGAAACTCTTCGTGCTCCTCGCCCATCCCGCGCGGGTTGTAGCCGTACTCGATGTAGTCCTGGAAGTAGGCGTCGTAGTCGATCTCGTCGAACGAGTCCTTCTCTTTTTCCTTCTGCGGCTCGGCCGCCTTCGCCTCTTCCTCGGTCTGGGTCTTCTCCTGCGCCTCCGCCTCCGCTTCCTCGGCCTTGGCCGCTTCCTCGGCCGTCTCTTCGAGCAGGGGGTTCTCCAGCAGCTCCTGGTTCAGCACTTCCTGGAGCTCGAGCTTCGACAACTGCAGCAGCTTGATCGCCTGCTGCAGCGACGGCGTCATGATCAGTTTTTGGGAGAGTTTGAGATGAAGCTTTTGTTCTAGTGCCATGGTCCGGATGTCGGCAAGGTTACTTCGTTCTCGGTCAGTTCAGGTTGAATGTCTCGCCCAAATAAATTCGCCGGACCTCCACGTCTGCCGAGAGACTCTCGGGAACGCCCTGCCGAAAAATCTCACCTTCTTTGATGATATAGGCGCGGTCGGTGATCTTCAATGTTTCCCGTACGTTATGATCGGTAATGAGGATGCCGATCCCTCTCGCGCGCAATTGGGAGACGATACGTTGGATTTCGAAAACTGCGATCGGATCGATTCCTGCAAAGGGCTCATCTAGCAAAATGAATGCCGGGTTGATGGCGAGGCTCCGGGCGATCTCCACGCGCCGCCTTTCGCCCCCCGAAAGCGAGTAGGCCCGGTTCCGCGCGATGTGCGTGATGCCGAACTCCTCGAGCAGTTGTCTCGTCCGCCGCTGCCGCTCCGCCAAGGGCAGACTCATGGTCTCGAAGACGGAGAGCAGGTTCTCTTCCACGGTGAGCTTGCGGAAGACCGACGGCTCCTGCGGCAGGTAGCTGATGCCCCGCTGCGCGCGGAGGTACATCGGCAGCTCGGTGATGTCGTCGTCGCCGAGGGAGACGCTGCCGCCGTCCGGCCGAACGAGGCCGACGATCATGTAGAAGGTGGTGGTCTTGCCGGCGCCGTTCGGGCCCAGCAGCCCGACGATCTCCCCCTGCCGGATGTCGACCGAAATGTCCCGCACCACCTTGCGGCTCTTGTAGACCTTGACCAGATGCGAGGCCGCCAGCCGTAGGTCCGCGTTGTTGTCGACGCCGTCGCCCATTTCCGGCGCGCATTGTATGCGAAGGGGAAACGCAGGACGCCGCTGCGCCTACGAAGGAGCCTCACGTCCGGATGGGCTATGCCAACGAGCGCACCGGCCCGTGGCCGGTTACGGCTGCGGCTTATAGCTGCCCTGCGTCCCCTGCGTGGGGCTCACGATCTCGACCTTGTTGCGCACCAGATCGAGCTTCACCTGCTGGCCGCTGAGGTTCCCGTTCGGGGCGGTTGCCGTGGCCGGGTTGCCATCGAGCAACACGATCTTCGTCTTGAGGATGTACACCGCTTTGTCGCCAGTGGCGCGCCGCCCCGTCGAGGCGTCGACGATCACCACGTTCTTCTCCGCTTCCATCCTCTCCAGCTTCTTGTTCGCGTCGAGGAACATCACCGCCTTCTCCGCCGTCACCGTGCGCGTCTCGTCGACGATCTTCACGCTGCCGAGGAGGTCGATGCGGCGCTCGTTGCGGCGGGCCAGGAGCTGATCGCTGTTCGTCGTCACCGGCGTCTTGCGCGTCTCCGTGCCGCCGCTGTTGTAGAGCAGCGTCCGGACGTTGCCGCGCGCCGTGATCAGCTCACCCATCCCCTGCACCTGCAGCTCCTGGGCGAAGACCGTGTTCGTCTCCTGCCAGGCGCGCACGTTGCCGCTGAAGACCGCCGTCTTGTTCGCCTGCCGCAGGTTGAGCACGTCCGCGTTGACGAAGACCGGCTTGCCGGCGGGGAAGAGGTTCGTGCCGTCCGCCGCGGGGCCGTTCTGCTTGGAGATCAGTTGCGCGATGACGCTCCCCGTGGCCTTGGCCGTCCCGCCGCGCGGCGAGAACTCGATCTGCTTGGCCTTCACCGTCTGCCCCTCCGACACGACGGTCGGATCGAAGCCCGGCTCGGCGGTGAGCAGCACCCGGTCGGCGGGGATGTCGTAGTTGGCCCGGAAGGCCGAGGCGGTGTTCTTCGGATCGGTGTACTTGAACGAGCCGTCGATGAAGGCGCTGGAGGCCTTGTGCGTGGCGACGTCGAAGCTGACCGTCATCCGATCGCCCTTGATCTCGCGCGGCGCCGGTCCGAGCTCCTTCATCACCACGTTCGAGTCGGCCTTCACCTCCGACACCGCCCGGTTGGCCAGCGCGATGCGGAAGTTCTTCGCCACCATGTCCCGCTTCGGCGGCCCGTCGAAGACCGCGTGGGCCATCCCCGGCTCGCCGATGGCGTTGAAGGCGTTGATCTGGCCGTCCGGCGCGAGCTCGGTGTAGAAGCGCTCGCAGGTGATCTGCTTCCGCCCGCCGAGGTCTTCGCCTTGGGCGGGATTGCTGGCCGTGACGATGTCGACGTGGCCGTTGCCCTCCAGGCCGATGATCCGCTTCCGGTCCTGGGTGAAGCGGCCTACG
>DATEOX010000119.1:0-9453 GCA_035273585.1 Thermoanaerobaculia bacterium | reverse complement strand
CTACATGGCCAAGCAGCAGGCCTCGGACCTTCACCTCAAGCCGATGCGTCCGCCGCTCATCCGGGTCCACGGGAAGCTCGTGCCGGTGAAGACCGAGCCGCTCAAGCCGGCTGACCTGGAGAAGATGCTCCTCCCCCTCCTCAACCGCGCGCAGCGGGAGAAGTTCGACGCGCTCCAGTCGGTCGACTTCGGCTATGGCGTGCCGGGCGTGGCCCGGTTCCGGGCCAACTGCTACATGCAGCGGGGGACCGTCGGCGCCGTCTTCCGCCGGGTGCCGATCCAGATCGTCTCCATCGACACGCTGGAGCTGCCGGTGGCCATCCGCGAGCTGACCCAGATCCCGGACGGCCTGGTGCTCGTCACCGGTCCGACCGGCTCGGGCAAGTCGACGACGCTGGCAGCGATGATCAGCGAGATCTCCGAGCACGAGCCGCTGCACATCGTGACCATCGAGGACCCCATCGAGTTCCTCTTCACCGATAAGCTGGCGGCCATCTCCCAGCGGGAGGTCGGCACCGACACGCCGAACTTCAAGGAAGCGCTGCGCAACGCCATGCGCCAGGACCCGGACGTGATCATGGTCGGCGAGATGCGCGACGTGGAGACGATGCAGACGGTCATGACCGCGGCCGAGACCGGACACCTGGTCTTCTCCACCCTGCACACGAACAACGCGGCGCAGACCATCGACCGCATCATCGACGCCTTCCCCGCCGATCAGCACAAACAGATCCGGGCCCAGCTCGCGCTCGTGCTGCGCGGCATCGTGTCGCTGAAGCTGGTCAAGACGATCGAGGGGCGGATGACGGCGGCCATCGAGGTCCTGAAGAACACGCCGCAGATCGCCAAGATGATCGAGGACGGCCTGACGAAGGACATCCTCGAGGCGATGGAGTCGTCGGTGGGACTCTATCGGATGCAGTCGATGAACCAGTCGCTCATCGCGCTGCTGGTGCACCAGAAAATCTCGTACAAGGACGCCATGGAGCTCTCCAGCGACCCGGATGACCTCTCGCTCAAGCTCCGCAAGCTCTTCCCCCAGATCGAGCAGCGCGTCCGCCAGGGAGGAGAGATGGCCCCGAGCTACTCGGATTTCTCGCAGATCACGGAGCTGATGGACATCAAGCGGCTCTACGAAGAACAGGAAGTGCAGTGGCGGCAACGCCTCTCGGACAAGGACGAGGAGATCGAGAACCTCCGCCACGACGTCGACTTTCTGCGCCAGCAGGTCCAGCAGATCCAGTCCTCGCGGTCCCAGAACGACGACGAGATCGCCCGCATGCGCGCGGACAACGAGCGCCTCCGCGCCGACGCCCAGGCCAAGATCGGCCAGCTCCAGGAGCGCATCAAGGAGCTGAACCAGAAGCTGATGGCCGGTGCGGCCGTAAAGAAATGACGACGAAGCCCACCAAAGAGCTCGAGACGTTTCCCAACCCCAACCCCGAGCGCGACTACGAGATCGCCTTCGAGGCGCCGGAGTTCACCTGCCTCTGCCCCATGACGGCGCAGCCGGACTTTGCCACCATCCGCATCCGCTACGTCCCGGACCAGCGCTGCGTGGAGCTCAAGTCGCTCAAGCTGTACTTGTGGTCCTTCCGCGACGAGGGGACGTTCCACGAGGCGGTGACGAACCGCATCGCGAACGACCTCATCGCCGCCCTCGACCCGCGGTACATCGAGGTGGAGGGCGACTTTTACATACGAGGGGGGATCAAGACGAAGGTGAAGGTGGAGCACCGCCAACCGCTGTCATCCTGAGCCGCGCAGACGGCGAAGGATCCGCACCGATCTTGCGTCACTCTCGCCACTGCTCCCCGATCTCCTCCGCAATCGATTCTTCGTCCTTCAGCCACGCTTCGAGGATGGCGATGGAGGTCTCATCCAGCCCTTCGATGATCCCCAGGCTCGCCGCCTGGGCGATGCGCTCCAGCGGCTTGTCCAGCTCCGCGACGAGGCGCGCGCTGCGGGCGATCTCCGTCGCCACGTCGAGGTCCTGCTGCATGGCGATCATGCGCGAGGCGGTGAGCGTCAGGAGGACCGATGCGTTCCAGTTCGACTTGCGGTCCCAGCCGGGGGGCGTGATGAAGTCGGCCATGCCGCGCTCCGCGGCCAGAGCCGCCAGGCGCTTTTCAGCTGCCAAATGCAGCGGGTCGAGGTCGGCGTGGAAGAGCGTCGCATACGATTCCTCGTCCAGCGCGAGCGAGCGGGCCATCGCCTCTTTCGCCGTCGGCTCCAGCGCAATGGGGAGCGAAGCGAGGAAGGCGGCGCCGCGCGCGGCGTCGGCCAACTCCTCCAGCGCCGCCACGTTCACCGTCACGGGGTAGATCACCGGCACGGCGACGCCCCAGCGCAGGCCGCGCTCCCGCGCCTCTTCGAAGAGCCGCGCCAGGCGGTGCAGCTCCAGCGGCCAGGCGCTGATGGCGATCACCGCGTCGTTCGGCGCGGCCGGCGGCAACGCGCCGCGCGTCGAGACCAGCAGTAGCGCGCCGAGGCTCTGCCCGGCGCAGAAGTCCAGCGCCTCTTCGCCGCGCCCGAAGACCTGTTCCGCCACTTCCGTTGCCTCGATCAGCACGGGGCCCTCGATGCGGCCGGCGGAGCGCTCCAGCTCATCGCGCACGCGCTCCGCAACCTGCACCTCCAGCTTTTCGGCGGCCGAGGCGCGGAGCTCGAGGTAGTCGATGGCCAGCGGCGTGGCCCGGCGGGGGCTGTAGGGCGCGACGACGGTGGTGCACCAGTAGGGCGGCTCCGGCGCCGGCATGCGGCGGAGGCGGAGCGGGGCGCCTTTGCGGTAGAGGATCAAACCGCCGGCTTCCCCGGCAGGTAGGGGGCGACGAAGCCGCGCACGTACTTGGCGATCATGTCCAGCTCGAGGTTCACCGGATCGCCGATGCGCGCCGTGCCGAGGCTCGTGCGGCGCAGCGTCTCCGGGATGAGCGCAGCGGCGAACGTGGCGCCGTCGGGATCGACGACCGTGAGCGACACGCCGTCGACGGCGATGGAGCCCTTGTTCACGATCAGGTCGGCGTACTCCGGCGGATGGCTCCAGCGGTAGACGGCGAACTCCCCCTCGTGGGCGATGGAGACGAGGGTGCCGACGCCGTCGACGTGTCCCTGCACCATGTGCCCGCCGAGGCGGTCGCCGATGGCCAGCGCCCGCTCGACGTTGACGCGGCGGCCGGCCTCCAGCGAGCCGAGCGTGGTCCTGGAGAGCGTCTCGTTGGAGACATCGGTGAGCAGCGAGCCGTCGCCGTCGGGGAGGACGGTGAGGCAGACGCCGTTCACGGCCAGGCTCTCCCCGCGGGCGAAGGGGGCGGGGTCGGTGGTGCGCAGGCGCAGCCGCGCGCCGGCGGCGAGCCGATCGAGCGACTCGATCACTCCGCTGTGGTTGATGATTCCGGTGAACATCAGGGGTAGGCCGTGATCATGAGGTCGCCGCCGACGAACTCCGCGCGATCAAACCGAAAGCGGTACGCCTCTGTCAACCGGGTGACGGCCTCGCCGGAGAAGATGGAGGGCGCCTCGCCGCCGCCGACGATCATCGGCGCGACGAACAGGACCATCTTCTGCCACAGCCTTCTCCTGATGAATTCCGCGTGCACGAGCGCGCCACCCTCGACGATCAGAGACCGGATGCCCTCCGCGTACAGGTCCCGCAGCAACTGCTCCAAGTCCGCATCATCGGTGATGTGCTTCGTCTTGCCGCCGTCGGTGAGCACGTGCGCATGCGCGGGCACTTTGCGATCTTTGTCGAGCACGACGCGCGTCCATCCGCTCATCGCATTGCCCAGCCCGAGCCGGCGCGTGAGCCGCGGATTGTCCGCCGCGACGGTGCCGCCGCCGACGAGGATGGCATCATGCTCCTCCCGCAGCCGCAGACTCGCCTCCCTTGCCGCCTCGGAGGTGATCCACTGGCTCTCCCGGGTCACCGTGGCCAACTTCCCGTCGAGGGTCATGCCCGCCTTGAGAACGACGAACGGCAGCTTCTGCGTCACCGACCAGACGAAGACCTCGTTCAGCCGCCGCGCCTCGCTCTCCAGCACTCCGGCGCTCACTTCGATCCCCGCCGCGCGCAGCCGCGCGATCCCCCGCCCATCCACCACCTCGTGCGGGTCGGACATCGCGATCACCACCCGCCCCACCCCCGCGTCGATGACGGCGTCGACGCACGGCGGCGTCCGCCCCTGATGCGCGCACGGCTCGAGCGTGACGTACATCGTCGCCCCCTTGGCGTCGGCGCCGCCCCGCAGCGCCTCGATCTCCGCATGCGCCTCCCCCGCCCGGCGATGCCACCCCTCCGCCACGACCTCGCCGTCGCGAACGATGACGCAGCCGACCATCGGGTTGGGGCTGACGGAGTAGCGGCCGTTTTCCGCCAGCGCGAGCGCGCGGCGCATGAAGTGCTCGTCGTTCACGCGGCGGAGTTTAGCCGCAACACACCCACCCGCGGGGGCAGGACGGGAAATAGGCCTCCCACGCTGCGATGGCCGAGAACGTAGCGAAGATGAGCAACGCGTGAATGGCGATGCGGCTCCGCTGTTCCATGAGGCGCCGCCGCACCTCGAGCAGCACCGCGCCGGCAATGCAGAGGGCCGCCAAGCCGATACGGAACCACATGGCGGCCAGGTCGGGAGAGAGGTCGAAATCCATGTCGATGCTCCTCGTCCTGATTCGACACCGGGGAGCGACCGGAGGAAACAGCGAGGCTCAACCGCGTTCGGCGATCCAGCGGACGTGCGGGGCGAGGGCGCTGGCCCGCGAGAGCTCACCGCGCCTCGTCTTTTTCCACAGAGTGTTGCCGAACTCCGAGTAGATCAGATCAGGAGCGGCAAGCGCGGCCTCGCCATGCAGCACCTGAATCGCGGTGATGGAGTGCACCTCGGGGACGAACCACTTGATGGCCACGCTGGCATCGACGACGAGCGTCATCGCTCTCGGTCTTCGCGGATCAACACGGCACTGTCCGAGTGCTTACGGCCGCTCAGCTTCCGTCGGATTTTGTCGGCGAGCTTGCGCGCATTCACGTTGTCGACCATGGATGCGCGCTCCAGGATCACTTGCAGCTCCGCTTGAAGCGAACGCTTGTTGTTCGCCGCGCGGGATTTGAGCCTGGCGAGCGTCGCCTCATCGACATTTCTGATCACCAGATTTGCCATGAGAAAATGATCGCACGAAAAAAGGCCGGCCCGAAGGCCGGCCTTGCGGAACGTCAAAGAGACGGTTTACGGCACCTGAAGGAAGCGGTACGCCGACACCGACTGCCCGCCGCGGGTGGACGTCGTCACGTACATGCGGATCGTCGTGCCGCTCTTGAGGCGGTCGACGGCGCGGCGGAACTGGTCCACGCTGATGATCTTCTCGCCCTGTACCTCGCTGATCACGTCGCCTTCGCTGATGCCGACGTCGCCGGCCGGCGAGACTTCCTTCACGTCCGTCACCACCACGCCGCTGGCGCGGTCGTCGAGGTTGTACATCTGGCGCGTGGCGGGGGTGAGGTCCTGCACCGACAGGCCGAGCTTGTTGCGCGTCGGGGCCACGGAATCATTGGTCGGGACCTCGGCGCGCTCCTGCTCCACGTCGCGCTCGGCGGTCGTAGCCGTCAGGTTGCGGCGCTGGCCGTTGCGGATGATGGCCAGGTTCACCTTCGTGCCGACCGGGAGGTACGAGATGTAGTCGATGAGCTCGCGGTTGTTGTTGATCTTCTTGTTGTCGATCTCGACGATGACGTCGCCCGGCTCGAGGCCGGCCCTGTCGGCGGGCTTGCCGGGGGTGACGCTCTGCACGAGGGCGCCGCGCGTCTCGTTCAGACCGAACGCCTGGCGCGACTGCTCGTTCACTTCCTGGATGTTCATGCCCAGGAAGGAGCGGACGACCTTTCCTTCGCGGAGCTGGGGGAGGAGGCGCTTGGCGGTGTTGATCGGGGTGGCGAAGCCGAGGCCCTGGGCGCCGCCGCGGATGGCGGTGTTGATGCCGATGACCTCGCCGTTGATGTTCATCAGCGGGCCGCCGGAGTTGCCAAAGTTGATGGCGGCGTCGGTCTGGATGAAGTTCTCGAACGACTGCGTCGCCTGGCTCAGGCCGAGGGAGCGGCCCTTGGCGGAGATGACGCCGACGGTGAGGGTGTTCTCGAACTGGAAGGGGTTGCCGACGGCGATGGCCCAGTCGCCCTTGCGGATGCGCTCGGAGTCGCCGAGCGGGACCGTCGGGAGCGGCTGCGGGGACTCGATCTTGATCAGGGCGATGTCCGTCTGCGGATCGCGGCCGATGATCTTGGCCTGGACGGTGCGGCCGCCGTTGCCGTTCTCATCGGCGCCCATGTGCACGTCGACTTTCGTGGCGCCCTCGACCACGTGGTTGTTGGTCAGGATGTAGCCGTCGGGCGAGATGATGAAGCCGGAGCCGCCGCTGCGCTGGGCGTGCTCGTCGTCTTCCGGCTCGTCCGGCGTGCCCCGGCGGCGCTGCTGGCCGGGGTTGGGGAAGAAGAAGTCGAACGGATCGATGCCGCCGCCCTGGCGCCGGCGCATGTCGCTGGTCTTGACGATCTCCGTCGTGGTGATGGAGACGACGGCGGGCATGACCCGCGCGGCGACGTCGGCGAATGACGGGATGGTCACGGCCGTGGCGGTGCCGGTCGAGGTCTGGATCTGGGTCGAGGTCTGCGCGCTCGACTTCTTCATCAGCCCGAGGTCGGCGCTGATGAGGATGCCGAAGGCGACGGAGGCGATGATGATCGCGATCGTCGAAAGGATGCGTTTGGTGGATGCACTCATATGTTTATTGAACTCCTCCTGGTGGGCTGATGAAGGCCGCCGCCGCTATTGTGTTCCGCCTGCAGTCACAGTGCCACTGCCGCGGTTGGGGACCGGCTGAAAATTGGGACGTGTAATGCGGCGCAATGTTTCTACCGAAAGTGTCACGAAACGTTGAACGAAGTTGTCGGTCGTTAGTTGTCGGTTGTTAGTAGATTCCGGTACTACCAACAACCAATAACCAACAACCAACAACAAAAAAGCCCCGCGTCACCGCGAGGCCCTCGAAAATCCACCAGGGATTCCGCGTTACACGGTTCTTCTTCGGCCCACGATCAGGCGGTAGATGAACAGCAGGAGCATCGCACCGACGATCGAGCCGATCCATCCCGCCGTCTGTTCCTGACGGCCCAGGAGCGTCGTGGCCAGGAAGCCGCCGACGAACGAGCCGGCGATGCCGAGGAGGATCGTGACGATCCAGCCACCCGGGTCGCGACCGGGCATGAGGAACTTGGCGATCGCGCCAATGACCAGACCGAACAACAGCCATCCGATAATGTTCATCTCTTCCTCCGGTTAAGGTCGGCTCGGGGCCGACGGCCTTATGGATGAGCAACAGGGGTGCCAGCGGCCGGGCCCGGCTTTCCATTCTTTTTGCATCAGACGAAAATGATGACCAGGAAGCGCATCGGAATCCTCACCGGCGGGGGCGACTGCCCCGGCCTCAACGCCGTCATCCGCGCCGTCGTGCGCACCGCCATCGGCGATCACGACCTGGAAGTCGTCGGCATCCAGTTCGGCTTCGAGGGGCTGCTGACGAACGCGACCATCCCGCTCACCGCCGAGACCATCCGGGGCATCCTTCCCAAGGGCGGGACGCTCCTCCGGACCACGAACCGCGGCAATCCGTTCGAGTTCCCCCTGCCGGACGGCACCCGCTGCGACCGCTCCTCCGAATGCGTGACGAACATCGAGAAGCTCGGCCTCTCCGGCATCGTCGCCATCGGCGGGGACGGCACGCTGCGCATCGCCCAGCGTCTGTACGACATGGGCGTGCCGATGGTCGCCGTCCCGAAGACGATCGACAACGACCTGGCCGCCACCGACTACACCTTCGGCTTCATGACCGCCGTCGCGGTCGCCACCGACGCGGTGGACCGCCTGCACACCACCGCGGAGAGCCACGACCGGGTCATGATCCTGGAGGTGATGGGGCGCAACGCCGGCTGGATCGCGCTCTACTCCGGCATCGGGGGCGGCGCGGACATCATCCTCATCCCGGAGATCCCCTACCGCCCGGAGGCGATCATCGAGTCGATCCGCGACCGGGAAGAGGTCGGCTCAAAGTTCGACATCATCGTCGTGGCCGAGGGGGCCAAGCGCCTGGGAGGGGAGGAGAGCTACCTCGACAAGGCCTCCCGCCGCCTGGGAGGCATCGCCTACCAGGTCGCGGAGGACATCGCCCAAGCCATCGACCTCGAGATCCGGGTCACCGTGCTGGGGCACATCCAGCGCGGCGGCTCGCCCATCGCCTTCGACCGCATTCTGGCCAGCCGCTTCGGCAAGGCCGCGGCCGACCTTGCTGCCACCGGCCGTTTCGGCCAAATGGTCGCCTTGCGCGGCGACCGCATCGTCTCGGCGTCCATCCGCGACGCGGTCTCGAACCCGAAGTACGTCGATCCGGAGGGGGAGCTGGTGGCCACCGCCCGCAGCGTCGGCGTTTCTTTTGGGGACGGAAGATAGCCTCACCGCCGCCTGCCTCGCCCCCTCCGCGCCTTCGGCATCGCCGGGCGGGCCTGCTCCTTCGCATAGAATCGCGCGAGGAGACTTCATGCCCGAGAACCTGATTGATTACCGCGTCGAGAAGGGTGTTGCCATTCTCGAGCTCAACGATCCACCGGCGAACGCCTACACGTACGAGATGAACAAGGAGCTCGACGCGCGCATCCTCGACGCGCGGATGGACGACGAGGTGCACGTGCTCGTCCTGCGCGGCTCGGGCGAGAAGTTCTTCTCCGCCGGCGCGAACATCGGCATGCTCGGCGAGGTCACGCCGTCCTTCAAGTACTACTTCTGCCTGCATGCGAACGAGACGCTGCTCCGCCTGGAGCAGACGCCGAAGCTGGTCATCGCCGCGCTCAACGGCCACACCGTCGGCGGCGGCCTGGAGATCGCCCTCGCGGCAGACATCCGCATCGCCCTCCAGGGCGCCGGCAAGGTCGGCTTGCCCGAGGTCTCCCTCGGCGTGCTGCCGGGCACGGGCGGGACGCAGCGCCTCTCGCGCCTGGTCGGCAAATCGAAGTCGATCGAGCTGATGGTCGAGGGAGGGCTGTTCGACTTCGAGCGCGCCCGCGAAATCGGCATCATCAACTACGTCTGGCCGGCCGAGGAGGAGGGGCGGAAGTGGTGGGAGCGGGTGATCGAGTACGCGCAGAGCTTCTGCCCGCCGAACAAGGCCTCGAAGGCGGTGGGCCGCATCAAACGCGCCGTGCAGACGGGGTGGGAGATCCCCATCGAGAGCGGCCTGGCCCTCGAGCGCGAGCTGCAGCAGCAGCTCTTTCAGTCGGAGGATGCGAAGGAAGGCTTGACGGCCTACGCGGAGAAGAGGAAACCGGCCTTTCAGGGGCGATAAGATACGGTCATGCGCTACCGCACCCTGCACGGCACCGACCTGAAACTCTCCGAGCTCGGCTTCGGCACCTGGACC
>DATEOX010000118.1:0-4734 GCA_035273585.1 Thermoanaerobaculia bacterium | reverse complement strand
TGTCGCCGTCGGGCGAGAGCTGGCAGTAGTTGTTCGGGAAGTCGTATTCGACGTCGATCAGCAGGTGCCCGCCGGTCGTGCCGAGGGAGGAGGCGCTGGCCGTCGGCGTACCGATGATGCTCGGCTGGCGGCAGTAACCGCCGAACGACGTGCATCCCGGGCCGTCGCAGAAGCCGCCGAATTGTCCGGATTGCGGCGTACAGACGTTGGACGTCGTGACGCTCCGCTCGGAGAGCTTGGTCTGATAGTGGTCCGTCGGGCGGCCGCCCTGGTCCATGCAATTGGACGCGGGGGTGACGCTCCCCGCCGCGCACGGATAGGTGCTGTATTGCGGAAGCGGCCAGACGGCGAACGCCGGGTATGCGGCGCACAATGCGGCGAAGACAAGGGTCCCAAGGAGGAAACGACGCATGGGTCACTCTCCGTTGTCACGGTGATTTGTATTGTGGAATTACGGGAACTTTTCGGGAGCCTACAGTGGTACGCGTGCGGCTGTCAATCCGTCCATCAAAACATACGCGCGTAATGCATCGCGCCAGTGGCGCAATGGAGCGGTGGCCATAAGTGGTGTATTACGCGGCCGCGGAGCACGCATGACATTATTAGAGAGGACACGCACTACGAGCCGTGGATCGGCGCCCACAATACCGGCCGCCTGGTCGGCAAAATCAGCATAAGAGAGGACGCCGTCATTGACCACATTGCGCACGCCCGGCGTCTGCAACAATTCCACAGTGCGTAGGGCCAGGTCGGGCGCATACGTCGCGCTGGCGAAGATGTCCTCGATGGCCTCCACGCGCTCCCCGTTGCACAATCTTTTGTGCACAGTGCTGAGGAAATTCGTGCCGCCCTCGCCGAATACCCACGACGTGCGAATCACTACGGTGCGCGGATTCGCCGCAAGAGCCGCCCGCTCGCCATCGAGCTTCGTCCGGCCGTACACGTTGACGACGTCCAGCACGTAATTGCTGCTGAACTGCACCGCGATCGGCACGGCCGCGGCGACGTTCGCCGCGCCGTCGACATTGACCCGCCGCGCAAGCTCCGGCTGCTCCTCCGCCGCATCGACGCCGATCACGGCGCAATTGATCGCGACGTCGAAGCCGGCCAGCGCGCGGCGCACCGCATCCGGATCGGTGACGTCCAGCTCGCGGTGGCGGAAGAGAGTCGCCTCCGGCAACGCGCGCCGCAGCGCGGAGGAGACGAGGCCGCCGGCGCCTGTGATCGCGATGCGCATGGTGTCATCCTGAGCCGCGAAGACGGCGAAGGATCCGTACCTTCAGGCCCGGCGCAGGATCGGTACGGATCCTTCGCCGTCTTCGCGGCTCAGGATGACACGCTTGGCGATCCTATTGCACCAACCCCGCTTCCGATACGATGTCGCGCCTTTCGATGGTTTTCTCCGTACTCCTCACCCTGCTCGCCGCCGCCGCCCCCGCCGAAACGCTCCACCTCTCGCTCGCGGACGCCGTCCAGCGCGCGCTGCGCAGCGGCACGCAGGCCGAGCTGGCCCGGATCGAGCGGGAGCGGGCGCGCATCGCCACGAGCGAGGCCTGGCTCAACCTCCTCCCCCAGGCCGACGTCCGGCTGCAGCGCTACAGCCAGTCGATCAATCTGGCCACGTTCGGCTTCAGCATCCCGGGCCAGCCCTCCGTCATCGGCCCGTTCAACGTGACGGACGGGCAGATCGCCGCCGCGATGCAGATCTTCAACCTCGCCGCAATCCGGCGCTACGAGGCCTTCCGCCAGGGGGAGACGGCCAGCCGCTGGGCGCTGGAGGCGGCCGACAACGACGTCGCGGCGGCCGTGGCCCGGCTGTACGTCCTCGTGCAGCGCGCGGACGCGCAGGTCGCCACCCGCGCGTCGGATGTCACGCTCTTCGAACAACTGGCGCGCGTGGCCGAGGACCAGCTCCGCGCCGGGACCGGGACGCGCCTGGATGTGGCGCAGGCGAACGTCCAGCTCTCCCGCGCCCGGCAGGCGCTGCTCGTGGCCCAGAACGACCGGGAGAATGCTCGGCTCGCGCTGCTCAACGCCATCGGCGCCGACGAGGCGGACGACGTCGTCCTCGACGACCCGCTGCCGACGACCGCCTCCGCGCCGCCGCTGGAGACGACGCTGGCGGCGGCCAAGGCGTCGCGGCCGGAGCTGCGCGAGCTCGAGGCGCGGGAAAAAGAAGCGCGGCTGATCCTCGATGCCGCCCGCGCGCGGCGCATCCCCGCCGTGTCGATGGACTTCGAGGGCGACATGAGCGGCAACCGCACCGACGACCTGCGCTGGACGCGGCGCATCGGCGGGACGCTCTCCGTTCCGCTCTTCCGCGCCGACGTGCAGGTGAACATCGCCCGGGCCAAGGTCCAGTTGCACGACGCCGAGCTGCGGCGGGCGCAGGAGCAGCGCGACGTCGAGCAGGACGTGCGGCGCTCGATCATGACCCTGCAGAACGCCGCGGCGCGCGTTGGCGTGGCGGAGGAGAGTGTGCGCGTGGCTGAAGAGGCGCTGGTCGTCGCCCGCGACCGGCAGGAGGCGGGCTACGGCTCCCCCGTCGAGGTCGACCGGGCGCAGGATGCCTACCGCCAGGCGCACGAGGACCTCATCGCCGCGCGGGCCGACCTCGCCGCAGCCAGCCACGAGGTGCACCACGCGACGGGGGACATCCGCGCCGTCGTCGGAGCGCCGCCGTGACCGCGGCGACCATGAACGGCGCGGACCTCCCCGCGCAGCGCAAGCCGGTCAACAAATGGCTCGTCACCGTCTCCATCACCTTCGGCACGCTGATGGGGGCCATCGACGCCTCCATCGTCAACGTCGCCGTGCCCCACCTCACCGGCGCCCTCGGCGTCACGGTCGAGCAGATCACCTGGGTCACCACGGGCTTCGTCATCGCCACGGTGATGGTCATGCCGCTCACGGGATTCCTGGCCCGCCTCTTCGGCCAGAAGCGCGTCTACCTCGCCTCGCTGGTGCTCTTCATCATCGGCTCGGCGCTCTGCGGCATGGCCCACACGCTGCCGCTCCTCGTCTTCTTCCGCATTCTGCAAGGCCTCGGCGCGGGCGCGCTGCAGCCGACCGAGCAAGCCATCCTCCGCCAGACCTTCCCGCCGCACGAGCAGGGGATGGCCATGGCCCTCTTCGGCATGGCCGTGGTGCTCGGGCCGGCCTTCGGTCCGACCCTCGGCGGCTACATCGTCGACAACTACAGTTGGCCGTGGATCTTCTTCATCAACGTGCCGATCGGGGTTCTCTCCGTGCTGATGGTCACGCGCTTCGTGCACGAGCCGGAGGACGTCCGCGCGGCGCTGCACAAGGCGGCCGAGGCGCAGCGCAGGAACATGGACTGGGCGGGCATAGGGCTGCTCGTGGTCGGGCTCGGATCGATGCAGTACGTGCTGGAGGAAGGGAACCGCAACGACTGGTTCGCCTCCGGCGAGATCCGGATCATCACCCTGATGGCGTTCGTCTCGCTGGCGGCGCTGCTCATCCGCGAGCTCAGCGCGCCGGTACCGGCGGTCGACCTGACGCTGTTCAAGGACGTCGTCTTCTCCTCCGGGACGATCATCGGCGCGGTGATGTTCGCCATGCTGATGGCCATCACCTTCCTGCTGCCGCTGTTCATGCAGACGCTGCTCGGCTTCACCGCCACGCAGTCGGGTATCGCCCTCATGCCCCGCTCGCTGACGATGATGCTCGTGATGCCGATCGTCGGCCGGATGTACAACAAGGTCTCGCCGCGCGCGACGGTGGCCTTCGGCATCCTCCTCTTCGCCTACACCGCCTGGCTGATGGGCCACTACACGCTGCAGACCGGGCAGCACGACATCGTGCACGTGCTGATCATCCAGGGCGTAGCCTTCAGTTGCCTCTTCATCCCCCTGACGACCATGGCCCTGAGCACCATCCCCCGCCACCGCCTCCCCGACGCGACGGGGCTCAACTCGCTGTTGCGCCAGACCGGCGGCTCGATCGGCCTGGCGGTCTTCGCCACGCTCCTCGGCCGCTACGCGGCGCACGCGCGCGACGCGATGCTGTCCAGCGTCACGACGTCGCGCCCGGAGGTGCTGCAGCGCGTGCAGGCCATCACCCGCTCGATGATGGCCCGAGGGATGGATGCGGCCAACGCGCGGAGCGCAGCCACGCGCATGCTCGACCTGCAAGTGCGGCGGCAGGCGATGGTTCTCTCGTTCGAGAAACTGTTCTACCTCTCCGGCATCCTCTTCGTCCTGGTCCTGCCGCTGGTATTCCTGCTGCGGGCGCCGAAGAGCGCGGAGCCGGTGGAAGTGCACATGGAGATGTGATGACCGCAACTGATTCGACAGCAGCAGAGGCGCGCCAGGCGCCGATCGAGCCGCGCCGCGCGCGCCGCCTGTACCTCATCCTGGCCATCGCCGTCGGCGCGTTGGTGCTCCTCTATCTGATCTACGCGCTGCTGACGCGCGGCAAGGAGACGACGGACGACGCGCAGGTCGCGGCGGATGTGGTGCCGGTGGCGGCGCGCGTCGGCGGCCAGGTGGTGCACGTCTACATCCACGAGAACCAGCTCGTCCATCGCGGCGACCCGCTGCTGGACATCGACCCGCAGGACGCCGCGGTGAAGGTGGCCCAGTCGCAGGGCGAGCTCGATACGGCCATCGCGCAGGCCAGCGCGGCAGATGCGCGCGTCTCGATCGCGCAGGCGAACGCGCGCGGCGCGCTCACCGCGGCGCAGGCGGGCGTGCAGAGCTCGCAGGAGTCGGT
>DATEOX010000117.1:0-3152 GCA_035273585.1 Thermoanaerobaculia bacterium | reverse complement strand
TCCCGGATTCGTCTCCAACACCAGCATGTAGGGTCCGGCGCGGCGCACGCGCCGGATGAACTCCTCCATCTTGCCGATCGCGCTCTCGTCGCCTCGCGGAGAGGGCGGGCGGTAGAAGCCGCCCTTCCGCACGATGCCGAGGGCCGTCAGATCGCGGCTGACGGTGGACTGCGTCACTTTGAATCCCTGCTTGCGCAGGGCCCGCCCGACGTCGATCTGCCGTCGCATCGGTTGGCCCGCCAGAAGCTCCAACAGGGCCTTGCGGCGGTGGTCCTGGTGCTCGCGGTCAATCCCCATAGCTCCTCCTTGATGCGGTAGGATGACACAGGCGGATCAAAAAATCAAATCTGGGTATTGACATGCCGATGCAATCCGTGCATTCTATGCGCACCTAATCGCCGCGCGTGCCAAATCCGGCGCCCGCGAGGATCAGGAAGGAGGCAGACGCCATGTCGCACCAGCCACAGGAGCTCCAGCAGGGCCGACGTGCCGTCGGTCGAATGCCGGCCGACCCTGGTCGTCGCATGACCGACCCCGGTCGCGTGGTGACCGGCCTCCGTCGTCTGGTGACCGACCCCGGTCGCCACAAGACCGGACCCGGTCGCGTCGTGACCGATCCCGGTTTTTTCGCGACGGACCTCGGCCGTCTCGCGACCGACCTTGGTCGTGTCGTGACCCACCCCGGTCCGACCAAGATCGACCCCTTGCCGCGCGCGCTCGATCGCGGGTGGCTGCGGAAAGAAAGGAGGTGCGCCATGTAGGCGAGAGAAAGGAAGAGTCCCTCGCGCCCCTCGCCCGGATGGTCCGGGAGAGGACTGAGCTGTGAACCACAGTTACAGACAAGAGTCGGAGTAGGAATCATGGTTACCCACAACCCCCTCCACAGATCCGGACGAGCGGCTTTCCCGCATCCGGCTCTTGCCTCAGGTGATGACGCCAAGCCGCTGGAGAGGATAGGGGTGACAGATGCGCACAGGTGGCAGCCAGCGAGCGATAAGCCGCTCCATCCGATCCCAGCGCACGCGACCGTTCTGGCTGCGCCGCGACAGCACGCGATGCCAGAGCCCGCCTACCTGGAACCGAAACAGGCTGAGCGCGTGAGAGTTCGTAGGCACTCCGTAGTAGCGGATGTGTCCCCGGACCACCGAGCTCAGCCACCGTCCCACCTCCGGGATGGGGTCGTGCATGCGTCGCCGCAACTCAGCTTTCACCTCGTTGAGCTTCGCTTGCAACCGTTTCCGCATCGTCTGCCGCCGCACCGTGAAGCGTCCGTTGCTCCTCTTCCTCGCACAAATATGTGTGAAGCCGAGAAAGTCGAACGTCTCCGGCTTGCCTTGTCCCCGCCGCTTTCGATCCTCGGCCGCGAACGTGCCGAATTCCAAAAGCCGCGTTTTCTCGGGATGCAGCTCCAGGCCGAACTTGCCCAACCGCTCGGCAAGCTCTCCTCTGAAGCGCCCGGCGTCCGATGGGTACTGGAATCCAAGCACGATGTCGTCGGCAAACCGCACGACGATCACCTCGCCGCGGGCATGCTTACGACGCCACGCCTGGACCCAGAGGTCGAACACGTAGTGCAGGTAGATGTTGGCCAGCAGGGGCGAAATGCTGCCGCCCTGCGGCGTTCCTTCCTCCACTCGTATCCGCTTCCCCTCCTCCAGCACGCCGGCGTTCAGCCACTTCTGGATGAGCCGCACGACACGCCGGTCCGCGATCCGGTGCTCGAGAAACTTCACCAGCCAGCCGTGGTCGATGGCATCGAAGAACCCACGGATGTCCACCTCGAGCACCCAGTTCACTTTTCTCGTCTGCAGCGCCGCGTGGAGCGCGTCCAGCGCATCGTGCTGGCTGCGCCCCGGCCGGAACCCATACGAGAAGCCGAGGAAGTCGATCTCGTAGATGGCGTTCAGCGCCTCGACCGTGGCCCGCTGGATGATCTTGTCTTCCAGCGTCGGCACTCCGAGCGGCCTTTGCCGCCCGTCAGCCTTGGGGATGTACGCCCTACGGACCGGCTTGGCCCGGTACGCTCCGCGTTTCAGCCTTTCGGAGAGGTCCTGGAGGTTGGCCTCCAGCGCCTCGCCGTAGTGCCGCCACGTCTCGCCATCCACGCCCGGTGCGGCATCCCTCTTCAGACTGAGGTAGGCCGTCCGCAGCGCCTCCGGCTCGTAGACGTGGTGCAGCAGCGCTGTGAACCGCATCTTCCTATCTCTCTCTGCTGCCTGACGTACCCGTTCCAGCGCACTGGGCGCGCTTGGCCGGCTCGGTGTCCGGGGCGCGTTTTGCTGGCGCGGGTTCCCTTTGGCCAGACCCCGTCCCTCCATCCCCTCCGCCACCGGCTGCCCGGCTTTGTTCGGAGACTTCCTCGGTACCTTGGGTCTGTCCGACTTCCCGTGTCCGTTCATCGTCGGCGTGTGTCCTCAGACTTCCCGACGCGGCCCGCGGCGCCATCTGCCGTGGGCGAACACGGGATCTCCCGGTTCCCGTGCAAGGTGTTTCCGTACGTGCACAGGGTCTCTGACCGCGCGGGGTCCCGGCGCCTCTCGCGTTTTCGATGCGCCGGATGGGGCCTTCCGCTTCTCCTTACAGCGTCGGCACCCCGAAGGGATTCTCTTTCGCGGCTGAATACCTGGCCCGCACGTGCCCCTGTCAAACGCTTCGACGCCGCCTTTGCAGGCGACTCCGCATGACTCGGGGGCGGTGTGGGTCGCTAGCCCTTCACCGTATGACTCTTTCATTCACTACACCTCGCCGGTTTGACCGGCGCACAAGGAGGAGAACAATGAAGGCCAAGCTCTGTCGGCTCGCCCTGCTGTTCGCGGTCTTGCTGTCACTGGCGCCGTCTCTGAGCCTCGATCAGGCTGCCGCATCGAGCCCTTGCGATGGGTTGCCGGGGCTCTGTCGGCCTACGTACGATCCCGTCACGAACTGCTGCATCTCAGACCCGCGGTTCGACTGCGTCGACATCTGCTTCTAGGCAGAACGCCCGGTTCCTCGAAGCGGGCCAGGGACGCCCCTCAGGCCAGGGTTGCCTGATACCTGGGATGCCGGTCGATGTAGGCGCGGACGAACCAGCAGGAGGGAATGACTTTCGCGCCCCGTGCGAGCACGTCCTCCAGGGCGTGCCGCACGAGCTCGTCGGCGATGCCCCGGCCGCG
>DATEOX010000116.1:0-2857 GCA_035273585.1 Thermoanaerobaculia bacterium | reverse complement strand
GTGAGGGGGGCGCGAGGCGCCATTTGGCGCGGGTTAGCGGTGCGGGTGCACCGCGGTTCGGCATAGCAAGAGAGGAGACGACGCAATGCCCATAGGCTTCCGCATCGCGCGCCGGCGCCGCAAGGTCGACGCTGCCCTGGTGGACCGGTTCAGGTCCCTCCCGGTCGCCAACGTCAGCGATTCGATGTCGCGCATGACGGCGGCCGGGCCGCGGCTGCGCCCGATGCACAAGGGCAGTGCGATGGCCGGCCCCGCCCTGACCGTGAAGGTCCGGCCCGGCGACAACCTGATGCTGCACCGGGCGCTCGACCTGGCGGAGCCGGGCGACGTCATCGTCGTGGATGCCGGCGGCGACCTGACCGCCGCCATCATGGGCGACCTGATGCTCGCCCACGCCAAGCAGCGCGGCGTCGCGGGGCTGGTGATCAACGGCGCGGTGCGCGATGTGGACAGCATCCGCGCCCAGGACTTGCCGCTCTACGCGGCGGGCGTGACGCACCGCGGCCCCTACAAGGACGGGCCGGGCGAGATCAACCTGCCCGTCGCCATCGACGGCATGGTGGTCGAGCCGGGAGACCTCGTGCTCGGCGACGCGGACGGGGTGCTCGGCGTGCCGTTCGACGCCGTGGCCGCCGTGCTCGCTGCTGCAGAGGCGAAGAAGGCGGCCGAGGAGAAGGAGATGGCGGCCATCCTCGCCGGGACCAGCGACCGCGCCTGGGTGCTCCGAACCCTCGAGAGCCGCGGCTGCGAGATCGAGGAATAGCCCGGCCCTCGCCCGGAGATCACGCAACACAGGCGGTGGGCTCTCGACGGCCTCCGCTATCCGAGACCCAACTTCGACACCAGTTTCGGGAAAGTCGTTCTGAGCCAGCGGCTTACGCGGCCGCGGCGGCGGCTTAGCATCACATGGGTCGGTGCTGGGTGGAGATCGGAAGCTCAGGTCGCGGCGGGGTCGCGGATGTTGGGCGGCAAGGCGATGCCGGCGGCCTTGAACAGGGGGCCGACGGTGCCGGTCGCGGGCGTGCGCAGGGTGACCTGCTGCCCATCCTTGGCGATCTCGACCTCCTGCAGCCGGTCGAGGTCGCGCAGCACGTCGCCCCATTCCGGCCGGAAGCCCGCCCTGCGGCAGCACGCGTCCAGCTCCTTGCGGAGCACCAGGGCGAGGAAGGAGCAGAAGACGTGGCCGCGGATGGCGGCGTCGGAGGAGTGGTAGATCGGCCGGGTGCGCATCAGCGCCTTGGCGGTGCGGAAGAGGTCCTCGACCTGGAGCAGGTCGCGGTACCGCAGCACCGCCTGCAGCGGCGTGATCCGGGCGTTGGTGCGCAGCACGAAGACGCCGTCGTACCGGGCCTCGTCGGCCAGCTTGCCGGGGTCGATCTCGAAGGCGGGACCGGCCTTGTCCTCGGCGGCGCCGGCGCGGCGCAGGTAGCGGCGGTAGGCGGAGTTGCCGATCAGCGCCTTGTCGCCGCGCTTGAGCTGCCGGCCGAGCGCCTCGACCACGGCCCGGCGGTCGGCGGCGTCCTTCGCCGCCTCGGCCTCATTGCGGCAGACCAGGTAGCGCCGGCCCTCGGTGGTGACCTCCTTGACCCAGAGCTGGGTCTCCTCGCCGCCGGTCCGCGGGATGCAGAGCGGCGTGAAGGGCCGGCTGTCCGCCAGCACCACCTGCCGGACCAGAGTGTCGGTGCGCTCGCGGGCGCCGAGCACGTACTCCAGCCCGCGCTGCTCGAGGGCGGCGATGGCCGGTGCCGAGATCATGCCGCGGTCGGCCACGACGCAGACCCGGCCGATGGCGAAGCGGCTGCGCAGCCGATCGACGACGGGGAGGAGGACGGAGACATCGGCGGTGTTGCCGGGCCACATCTCCGAGCAGACCGGGGTGCCCTCGGCATCGACCACCACGCCGAGGATCATCTGCATCAGATCGGGCCGGTGGTCCTTCGAATAGCCGCGCTGCCCGAGCGTCTCCCCGCCGGCGCCGGCGAAGCCGAGCGAGGTGGTGTCCATGAACACCACCGATAGCTCGCTGAACAGGTCGCGCCGGCGCGCGAACAGCGCCTCCTCGACCAGGTCCTTGACCGTGCGCGGCGCGAACGGCGTGGCGCCGGCCTGCTGCTCGGCCGGCAGCTCCTCGCCGAGCCAGGCCATGGCACGGTAGAACTGGTGCAGGGCCAGGCCATCGGTGCCGGGGACGTCGTAGTCGGCCAGCCACTTCTCGCAGGCGCGGTCCGAGCCCGAAGCCATGATCCGGTGCAGCACGGTGGCGAAGACCGCCCGCTCGACCGGGAACTCGAAGCCGCGCGACGCCAGCAGTTTCTCGATCACCGCCCGGCAGCCGGTCTGCTCCCACAGCCGGCTGAACAGCAGCGGCGCGCCGACGCGCCTGCAGGCGAGATGGTGGGGATTGCCGGTCTCGAGCTGCGACAGCACCACGGCGCGCTCGGCATAGCGGGCCACCGAGGCGGCGAGGCGCTCCAGCCCGCCGGAGGCGACCACGGCCTCCTTGCGGCCCAGATTCTTGATGATGCGCTGCTTGGCGCGGCCGTCCTCGCGGACGGTCTCGACCAGGTACAGGTAGGTGTAGCCGTTGATGCGCTTCTCGCGGACGAACACGCCCGATTAGCACCCGAAGTGGCTGGATTCCGTCAACCCATATCGGCATCAAAGCAGAAGAATTTAGCATCACGCATTTGGCCGGCCGCAGCACAGGCCAAAGCAGATCAACGGCTTACGCGACCGCGGGCGCCGAAATCAGGCCTTCACTGTTCAAGTTGGGCCATGGTGAGCGCCGGGCCTAGCCCGATGGCCCCACGCGCGGTTCTCGATCCCGCGCGCCGGGAGGCGATCAAAGCCTTGGTCG
>DATEOX010000115.1:0-13188 GCA_035273585.1 Thermoanaerobaculia bacterium | reverse complement strand
CCCCTCAGGCGCGGCGCGAAATCGTACGGATCCTTCGTCGTCTTCGCGCCTCAGGATGACACCGGTTTCGTCCCCAATAATCCCACCACCTCCTCCACGCCGATCGCGTCCATCGTGCGGGAGGTCTCGAAGGTGGAGATGCAGCGGTCGAGCTGTCCGTACGGGCCGTTCCGCCGCGGGTTGGTCGGGCCGTACAGACCGATCACCTTCGTCCTGAGGGCGGCGGCGAGGTGGAGCGGGCCGGTGTCGCCGCCGATCACCAGCTCGGCGTCCCGCAGGATGGCCGCCAGCTCTTGCAGACTCGTTTTCGGCGCCATCCGGCAGCCGATCTGCCTCGCCAGCTCTTCCTCGCCCGGCCCCCAGACCGCCACCGCCCGCGGGCCGATGATCTGCGCCAGTTTCCGGAAGCGATCGATCGGCCACTGCTTTTCCGGGCGGCCGGCGGCGGGGAGGAGGACGACATCGCGCTCGTGCCGTGTGTCGGCCGCGAACGGGCGGAAGTCGACATCCGGCATTTTTGCCTCGGAGACCAGAGCCCGCGCCAGCTCCATGTTCCACTCGATCACGTGCTTTGTCTGGTCGACGGACACCCGTCGATTGGTGAAGAGCAGCGCCGGCTTCTCCCGGATGGCCTCGCGGTCGAAGCTCCAGCGCTCCTTCGCCCCCGAGGTCCAGGCCAGCGCCGAGGACTTGATCAGCCCCTGGAAATCGATCGAGACATCGAAGAGCTGCACCGCCCGCCGCGCCTCCGGCACCGTGGACCAGCGCTTGAGCGAGACCGGCAGCGCCTTCACGCCGGCGACGATCTCGACCAGCTCGCGGTAAGGCCTCTCTACCGCCCAACTGACGTCGAATCGCTCCTTCAGGGCTACGACGGCGGGGATGGTGTGGATGACGTCGCCGAGGGCGGAGAGGCGGACGACGAGCAGCCGGCTCATCCGCGCATCTTTTCGAGGAGGGCCGTCGTGGAGTGGTCCTTCGGATCGCCGACGATGGCCACCCGCCCGCCGAGGCTCTCCACGAGCGCACGTTCGGGGACGGTATCGACCGTGTAGTCCGTCCCCTTGCAGTGCACGTCCGGCCGGACGGCGCGGATCAGCTCCTCGGCCGTCCGCTCGGCGAAGATCGTGACGTACGAGACGCCCCGGATGGCGGCGATGATCTCCGCCCGCTCGTTCTCCGGCACCGCCGCGCGCGCCTTCTTGTCCAGCCGCGCGTACGACTCGTCGGCGTTGACGCCCACCACCAGCACGTCCCCCTCCTCCGCCGCCGCCTGCAGATAGCGGACGTGCCCGACGTGCAGGATGCCGAAGCAGCCGTTGGCCAGGGCGATGGTGCGGCCGGCGGCCCGCTCCCGCTCGACGGCGTCGACGAGCTCCTCGCGGTCGAGGACGGGGGCGTTCATGAGCGACCCCCGCCCACGAGAACCCTCGCCCCGCTTGCGGGGAGAGGGTGGCGCGCAGCGCCGGGTGAGGGGAGGCCGCAGAATCCGCGACCCCTCATCCGCCCTTCGGGCACCAAGAACCCTCGCCCCGCTTGCGGGGAGAGGGTGGCGCGCAGCGCCGGGTGAGGGGCGTTCGTCACTCCCCCAGCTCCTCGTCCCTCTCGATGGCGTGCCGCAGCTCGTCATTCGACACCGTGGCGGTCCCCATCTTCATGACCACGATGCCGCCGCCGTAATTGGCGAGCTTCGCCGCCTCGGCGTACGAGGCGCCGGCGGCGAGGGCGAGGGTGAAGGTCGCGATCACGGTGTCGCCCGCGCCGGTGACGTCCGCCACCTGATCGGTGCCCCACACCGGGATGGACAGCAGTCCGCGGCTGCTCCGCTCGAACAGCGCCATCCCCCGGCTGCCGCGCGTGATCAGGATGGCCTCCGCGTCGAGAGTCTGCTGCAGCGTCTCGGCCACGAACTGCACCAGCTCGCCGTTGCCGTTCTCCTCAAGCAGCGACATCCCGGCCGCGGACGCCGCCTCCTCCTCGTTCGGCGTCGCCGCGGTCACGTCCGGGTAGCGCAAGAGGTCGTAGCGCGAGTCGAGGGTCACCGGCTTGCCGTGCGAGAAGCCGGTCAGGTTTGCGGCGAGCGCCGGCGTGACCACGCCGTAGCCATAGTCGCTGATCAGCGCCGCGTGCGAGAGGCCGATCTGGTCGCGCAGGATCCAGGCGAAGCGCCCCGCCTCCTCCTCCGTCACCTCGAAGCGGTCCTCGATGTCGTAGCGGACGATCTGCTGCCGGCTGGCGTGCGGATATCCGCCCAGGATGCGCACCTTCGTCGGCGTCTTGTAGCGCTCCGCGCGCAGGATGCCGCTGCAGTCCACCCCCTGCCCGGTCAGGCTGTCGATCAGCTTGCGCCCCTCGGCGTCGTCGCCGATGACCGAGACCGGGATCGGCAGCCCGCCGAGGGAGAGGATGTTGTTGATGGCGTTGCCGGCGCCACCGAGGAGGACGTCCTCGCGGTATTGGCGGAGGATCAGGACCGGCGCCTCGCGCGAGATGCGCTTCGGCGTCCCATAGATGAAGCGGTCGGCTACGATGTCGCCGTAGACGACGATCAGCTTCCCTTTCATCGCCTCGGTGAGCTGGAGAAGTCGGCTGCGCCCAAACACGCGCGAAGAATAGTGGCCACACGGAAATTAGTCGAGGGAGAGGACTTCTACTACGAGGGACGGTTCATCGTCTTCACGGAGAAGTTCCTGCGCGACCGCGGCTACTGCTGCGAGTCGGGCTGCCGCCATTGCCCGTACGGCTTCCGCAGCGACCGGCGCGCGGATGTCCCTACGCCTCCGAAAGAGGAGGCGGACTGAGAGCGGCCGCGAGCAGCGTGACGCCGGCGACGAAGAGCGGCACGCCGTAGAAGCGATCCGCAATCGCCATGGCCAAACCTATGGGCGCCAGCAGCAGCGCCGGCGCGAAGATGTAGGCGATCCGCCGCCGGTGTCGCCCCCGCCACCAGATCACGAGCGGGATGACCAGATAGAGGATGCGCAGCAGGTCGGCCCAGAGGACGAGTGTCGACATCGGATAAATGAAAGCGACGTCGGCCACGGCGAAGATCAGGCCGCCGATGGCGACGATGCCCAGCCCGCGCGCGAACGGCAGCCGGCCGATGACGAGCGATACGGCGACCAAGACCAGCGTCAGCGCGGCGGTGACCAGCAGCGCCAGGTACGCGTAGCGCGGGATGTCCAGCAGGCGCAGCCACGAGCCGCTGTACCACCAGGTGTCCTTGCGGGTGTAGAGCTCGTAGCCGCGGTAATGCTGGCCATGGCAGTCGACGGCCAGCGAGAGGAGCGCCGAGGCGAGCACCGCCAGCGCGCCGGTGGACGTCACGGTCCGCCGGAAGCGTCGCGCGGCAGCGGTGATCGCGTTCCACCACCGCTCGAAGCGCGCGTACAGCGCGTTGCGCGGCGCGCGGCCGAAAATCAGGTCGGCGTCGGCCTCGAGGCGGCGCGCCATCGAGAAGGCGATCTGGAAGGCGTAGCAGCTCCCGAGGAAGAGCAGCACGACGACGGCCCACCGGTATTCGGAGAGGAACAACCAGAGGTCGCTGACCGCGGCCGCCAGGCAGAGCACGAGCACTGCCACGGCCGTGATGTACACGAAGGTGCCGAGGCGCGCCGGATCGCGGACGTACGCGCCGCCGAACACGAGCCGATCGAGCGGCGAGGCCTCCGCGATCAAGCGGCTCGCACCGAGGGCGTGTACGACGCGCAGCTTCGCGCGCTGCAACCATAGATGGACGCTGGAGAGCCAGAGGAAGATCGGGAAGGCGATGATCCAGTACGCGAGGTCGAAGTCGACGCCGCCAAGGCGGACGCGGAACCACGTCGCGGACGCGGCGTCGAGCGCGGCCACCTTATCCGCCAGCTCCTTCTGGAACGCCTCGCGTTGTTCGGGCGGCACCGGCCTCACGTCGGGTGGATGCTCGTTGTACATCGTCGCCGCGACATGGCCGAGGAAGGACTGGAAGCCGAGATCGGTCGCGCCGACGCGCGCCCCGAGGCCGTTGATGTCGCGGAGCTCGTCGATCACCGAGGCGCCATCGATGTCCCGGAAGGCGCGGCTGAAGACGTCCGTCGCGGCAATGAGAATGATCAGCGTCAGCAGCGCGCCGCGGAAGAGGCGCCTGGAGAGCGACTGGTACTCCGTCCGGAGCTCGGCGAGCATCGCTTCACCTCACACCTTGGATGTCGAGAGATCGGCCTCCGACAACTGCCGCTGCTCATCAGCGGTCAGCACGTGATCGAGATCGATCAGCAGATAGACCTCGTCATGATAGGGAACGACGGCGATGAGCAGCTCGCCGCGGATGCCGCGCACCAGGGCGGGCGGCGGCAGGAGCGCGTCGGAGGAGATGGTGACGATGCGCCGCACCTCGTCCACCTTCAGTCCGATGACGCCCGCGGACGTGTGGGCGATGAGCACCAGCGGCTGCTCCGTCCGCTCCGCGAGCGAGGGGTACAGCCGGTGGCGCAGGTCGATGACGGGGATGACCTCGCTGCGCAGGACGATGATCCCTTCCACGAACGAGGGGGCCGTCGGCACGGAGGTCGAGCCGGCGTACGGGATGATCTGCCGCACGGCCATGATGTCGAAGACGAACGTCTCCGGCCCGACGCGGAAGGTGATGAGGCGAAGCTCCCGGGCGCTCATATCCCCCCCAAGAGCCTTCTCCCACCCTCTCCCCGCACGCGGGGCGAGGGTTCTTGCAGGCTTCTCATCACGCCCGCACCCGGAACTTGCGGATCTCTTCGTCCAGGCTGCGGATGGCATCGGAGAGCAGGGTCAGCGACTCGCCCACGTCGCCGGCCTCGGTGCGGTTGCTGTCCGCGATGGCCCGCACCTGCTGCATGGTGGCCACGATCTTCTCCGACTCGGACGCCTGATTGGCCGCCACCTGGAAGATCTCGTGGATCATGTCGATCATCCGCTCCGCGGCGTTGGAGATCATCGACGAGCCGGACTTCTGCTCCACCATCGCCTGGCGGACATACTTCGTCACCTCGCGCATCTGCTCGACGGCCTTGAGGATGTGGTCCGACCCCTGCGCCTGCTGCGTCGTCGCGGAGTTGATCTGCTTGACCATCTCCTGCAGCCGCTCGACGGCGCGCGTGACGGCCTCGCTCCCCTTCGCCTGCTCCCGCGTCGCGGCCGCGATCTCCTTGCCCATCCCGGAGGCCTTGGCCGTCGAGTCGAGGATCTTGTTCAGCGCCTTCCCCGCCTCGTGCGAGAGCGAGACGCCGTCCTCGACCAGGCGCGAGCCGGCGGTCATCGCCTGCAGCGCGTTGCCGACTTCCGATTGCACGTTGCCGATCAGGTTCGCGATGTCGCGCGTGGAGCTCGCGGTGCGCTCGGACAGGTCGCGGATCTCCGTGGCGACGACGGAGAAGCCCTTGCCGTACTCGCCCGCCTGCGCGGCGAGGATGGCCGCGTTGAGGGCGAGGAGGTTCGTCTGCTCGGCCACGTCCTCGATCACGTTCAGGATCTTGCCGACGGCGGCGGAGCGCTCGCCGAGGCGGGAGACGACGGCGTTCGCCTCCACGACCGACTGGCGGATCTGCTCCATCCCCTCGATCGTCTCCCGCACCGCCTTCATCCCCGACTCCGCCGCATCGGCGACGGCCAGCGCCAGGTCGTACGACTGCGCCGCGTTCGCCTCCACCTGCGCGATCGAGGCCGACATCTCCACCATCGACGAGGAGGTGTCGGTCACGAAGTTCGTCAGGTAGACGACGTTCTGGTCGACCTCATTGATCGAGGAGACCATCTCGTGCGTCGCGGACGCCGTCTCCTCCACGGAGCTGAAGAGCGTGTCGGTATGCCGGCTGACTTCCTCCATCGACGCGACCATCTCGAGCATCGAGGACGACGTCTCCTCGGAGGAGGCGGAGAGGGCCTCGACGTTGTCGGTGATCTTGCGAACGCCGACGTTCAGCTTGTCCACCGACTGGTAGGTCTCGTCGATGATGGAGCGCTGCTCGTCGACGCGGTCGATCACCGTCCGCGAGCGCGCGCCGACCGTGTCGCCGACAGACTTGAGCTTCTGCTGCGAGAGCACGAGGCTCTTGATGGTCCGCTCCAGGTTGGAGGCCATGGAGTTGAAGGCCTCGGACAGGCCGCCGATCTCGTCGGTCGAGTCGACCCGCGCGCGCTGGGTGAGGTCGCCCTGTGCGATCTGCGTCGCCGTCTCCGCGAGCTGCAGGATGGGGCGGATGATGAAGCGCGAGCCGAGCATCGCCAGCACGACCGCGAGGAGCAAGGCGAAGAGCGTGATGCCGATGTTCCAGAGCTGGAGCTCCGCCAGCGCGCTCTCCGCGCTCCGCTCGTTCACCAGCAGGCGGAAGTAGCCCTTCGGCTTCGCCGCCGGATTGTCGGCGTCGGCCTTCGACTCGAAGAACGGCACGATGAACATCCGGCGCGCCTCATCGAAGACACGGTTGTGGCCGAGCTTCTGGCTGGCAACAGGCGCCGGGATGGTCTCGGAACTGGCGGCCAGCGGCTTGCCATCCGCCGTGGTGAAGTCGGCGTAGTCGACGGACCGATTGCGCTTCAGATCGTCGACGATCTTCTTCAGGTCGTCGTTCAGGCCGAAGAGGACGTAATAGCCGGCGGTCGACTCGATGGTGGTGGCGACCGCCTTCCCCTGCTCGATCGTCTGCTGCACGATGACGCGGCGGACGCGGTACTGCTCGATCGCGACGATCAGCACCGCCACGACGATCGTCTGGAGGGCGAAAGCGAGGATGAATTTGGAGCGGAGTCCGAATCTGGAGCGCGTCGGCGACAGCATAGGCCGGCCCGAACTATAGCAGCGTCCGCCGCGCGGGAAGCGCGCTATCATCGCCGCCATGCCGTTGATCCGCTGCCCGAAATGCGGCCAGGCGTACGACGTGCCCGGGGTGGTCGCGGTCCGGCTCCCGAGCTCCATCGCCACCTGCCGCTGCGGCGAGTGGCTGTCGGGCAGCAAGGCCGCCGTCCTGGCCCGCCTCCTCAATCCGGAACAGATCAAGGAAGTGGACCTCGCGCCCTACCGCGTCGACGCCGCCGCTTCCGCCGCCGTCGCGTCGGTCCCCGATGCGGCGCCGGCCGCGCCGCGCTCCGTGCGGGTCATTGCGCGCGGTGTCCGTGAGTCGGTCAACGTCGTCTTCACCATCAACGAGCATCCGCTCTGGATCGGCCGCAAGGGCTGTCACGTGGAGCTCGCCGAAGCGGAGCTCTCCATCCGCCACTGCTCGATCAGCGTGCGCGGCGAGGACCTGGTGGTGCGCGATGCCGACTCGCACATGGGGACGTTCCTCGACGGGCAGGAGATCACCGAGGCTGTCATTGATGATGGCGTGCATCTGCTGCGCGTCGGAACGGCGCTGGTGAGCATCGAGCCGACGGCGGAGAGCGGCGTGCCCGTCACACCGATCGCCCTCGATACGGCGAGCGTGCTCGATGAGCGCGAGCTGGTCAAGACGATGCGCGAGCGCGCCGCATCCGCCGAGGCGAAGCGCACGGTGCTGGTCTGCGTGGAGGGGCCGCTCAGCGGACAGGAGTTCGAGGTGCCGCCGACCGGCCTGGTCATCGGACGCGAAGGCCACGTGCGCGTGCCGGACGAGTTCCTCTCCCGCCGCCACTTCGAGGTCCTGCCTGACGCCGACGGCACGGTGCGCGTCCGTGACCTTGGCAGCCGCAACGGGACCTTCCTCAACACGCTCCCCGCGCGCAACACGAAGGTGCAGAAGGGCGACGAGATCAAGGCCGGCGTCAACCGGTTTCGGATCGAGCTGCGCGCCTGAGTCTTCCATCATTGCGCGTTGGCCGTCTGCCTCCGCTTCGGTATACTCCGCCGCACTCCAGAGGCCTTTATGACGAGTGTAGATTCCGCGGCAGGGCGCATTCTGTCGCCGCTGTCGGATCTCCTGCAGAAGCCGCTGTCCATCATCGCCGGCCAGGCGCCCGAAACCAGTCATCACTTCGCGGTGCGCGTGGCCTCGCCGCGCGTGACGATCGTCGCGCCCGACGGCCAGCCGTTCACGGAGCCGGAGCGCGCGCTGCTGCATGAGGTCTTCGGCCTCATCCGCCAGGCGGAGGAGAGCGAGGCGAGGTTCCGGGAGCTGGAGCAGCGGATGCTCAGCCTGCAACGCGAGAATCTCGACCTCATCGTGCGCAACCGGACGCTCACCGAGGTGTCATCGCGGGACACGCTGACGGGGCTGTACAACCGCTGGTACGTCATCGAGAAGATCGACAGCGAGATGAACCGCTCGCTGCGCCACGGCTCACCGATGTCCCTCCTGATGCTCGACCTCGACCACTTCAAGCGGATCAACGACACCTACGGCCACGGCATCGGCGACGAGGTCCTCAAGTCGGTGGGCCAGACCCTGCGCGAGAGCTGCCGCGTGTACGACGTCCCCGGCCGCTACGGCGGCGAGGAGTTCTGCGTCGTGCTGCCCGAGACGCGCGTCGGCAACACGGCCGTCGTCGCGGAGCGCATCCGGACCCGCCTGGCCGCGACGGAGCTCCGCTTCGGCGACGTGGCCCTGCAGATCACGACGTCCATCGGCATCGCCGGCGTCGACAGCGTCCCGGACGAAGGCGTCCTCAGCCCCGCCGCCCTCATCGACCGCGCCGACCGCGCCCTCTACTCCGCCAAGAGCCGCGGAAGGAACCGGGTGGAGACGTGGGAGGGGGAAGTGTCGCACTGAATCGGCATTCGGCGCCCTGATCAGCAGTCGCCGCGTTGGTACCATTGCGAAAAGCACGAGCGATGGTGACGCCATGCCGGTGAGTTACGACGAAGCCGCCAAGCAGCTTCGCAAGCTCTACAAAGAACAGTTCGACCTGCAGGACGAAATGGATCGCCTTTCGGACAAGGCGTCGTCCGCAGAAAGCGACGACCTCGCCGCTCAGTACAACCGCCAGATCAGCGCAAAGAAACGGCAGATCCGGATGTACCTGGAGCAGGATCTGGTGCGCTTTCCTCCTCATCACTACGCCCGGAACCTGGCGGCGCTGGAGGAGTTTCACCGCGTCGCGCCGTATGACCAGTCGGTTTTCATCATGACGAAGTTTCCCGACGGCAAGGATGACCCGGAGAAGAACAAAGCCCTGGAGGCCGTGATCGCAGCGGTCAAGGCCGGCATCCACGAGGCCGGCATGACGCCGCGCGTGGCCACCTTCGGCTACCAGGAGATGCTCTGGCCGAATGTCGAGCTCTACCTGCTCGGCTGTTCGCGCGGCGTGGCCATCGTGGAGGACCAGTACCGGGCGGAGCTCAATCCCAACGTCGCCCTCGAGTGGGGATGGATGAAGGGGATGGGCAAGCGGGTCTACTTCCTGATGGAGTCGAAGTTCGCTCACGAGCGCGCCGACTGGCAGGGGTTCCTCTCGAAGGAGTTCTCGTGGGAGGCACCCGACGCCGGCATCAAAGAGGCGATCGCGGAATGGCTGAAAGGGAAGGAAGAGGTCTAGGCCGATGGCGGAACTGCCGGTGTGCTTCGTCTCCATGCCGTTCGGCCGCAAGCCGGACGGCCTCGGTGGAGACATCGATTTCGATCTGATCCATGCATCGATGATCGCCCCCGCCGTCCACGCCGCGGGTCTGCAGCCCATCCGGGGCAACGAGGACATCGCCGCCGGGCTGCTGCTGCGCATCGTTCTGCAGCGGCTGGTGGCCTCCCATTTCGCGGTGTTCGACCTCACCCTGCACAACCCGACCGTCCTCTACGAGCTCGGCATCCGCCACGCGCTCTGCCCGAACGGAACCATCCTGATTGCGCGCCGCTCGACGCAGCTTCCGTGGGACCAGTCGATGTTGCGGGTTCTGTATTACGAGCTCAACGCAGCAGGGCGGCCGGAGGACCCGGCAGCGTTCGTGGAGGCGTTCGGCCAGGCGGTGCGCGCCTCGCAACTCTCGCCGGTGCACCAACTCCTTCCCTTCATCCGCAGTCTGGACGTCGGGGCGCTGCAGCTCGACTACTCGGAGACGGATTCGCGTCGTGAAGGCGAGCTGAGACGGCGCATCCTCGAGGCGAAGAAGCTCGGCGCCGAAGAGCTCTTCGACATCGAACAGGAGATCACCGACTTTGCCGGCATGTCGCCGGACATCGGAGTACTGCTGTTCGATGCGTATCGCGCCCGCGGTGCCTGGCGAAAGATGATCGAGCTCTCCAGGCGCCTTCCGCCTCAGCTCCTGGCGCCGCCGCGGTTGCAGGAACAACTGGCGCTCGCCCTCAATCGCAGCGGCGAGTGGGATCGCGCCGAAAAGATCCTGCGCGACCTGATGGCCAGGAACGCTCACTCGAGCGAGACGTGCGGCATCCTTGGCCGCGTCTACAAGGACCAGTGGGAGCAGGCGAAAAACAAGGGCGACGAGGCTCGCGCCGAGACGTTCCTGGCCAAAGCGATCGAAGCCTATCTCCAGGGATTCGAAGCCGACTGGCGCGATCCCTATCCGGGCGTGAATGCCGTGACCCTGATGGATGTGCAGGGAAAGAACGACCCGCGACGCGACGAGATCCTGCCCGTGGTGGTCTACGCCACGAAACGGAAGCGTGCGGCCGGCCGCGGCGACTATTGGGACGAGGCGACGCTGCTCGAGCTCTTGGTCGTGGCCGACAAACAGGAAGAAGCTCGCAACCAGCTTCCCCGCGTGCTCACGCAGTTGCAGTACCCATGGATGGGGGAAACGACCGCCCGCAACCTGAGACTGATCCGCGAGGCCCGCGAACGTCGCGGCGTGGCGTCGTCGTGGATTGCGGAGATCGAAGAGCAGCTCGGCGCGCACTAAGAGGTTGCGGTGCCGCGGCTGAGAGCGCGCGCAGGTCATCACCGCCCTCATCGAGGGGAACTCCATCGCCTCTACCTGCCGCATGACGGGCGCGGCGAAGATGACGGTGCTCAGTCTCCTTCGTGAGGTTGGCACCGCCTGCCAGCGGTTCCATGACACGCGCGTCCGCTACCTCGCCTCCGAGCGCGTGCAGTGCGATGAGGTGTGGTCGTTCTGCGGGATGAAGCAGAAGAACGTTCCGGCCGATCAGCAGGGCAAGGTCGGCCTCGGCTCCCTCTGGACGTGGACGGCCCTGGACGCCGACTCCAAGCTCCTCATCTCGTGGCTGGTGAGTGACCGCAGTTACGAAGCCGCCGACGCGTTCATTCGTGACCTGAAGTCCCGCACGTTCGTCCGCATTCAGATTTCGACCGACGGCCTGCCGCAGTACCTCGATGCGATCCTGAAAAACTTCCGCTACGGCGAGGCCGATCACGCCGAGGTCATCAAGACCTACGCGAACAGTAAGCCGCCTGCGGACGTCAACCCGCAGAGTGCCGCGAGTCGATACTCGCCGGGCCGCCTGCTCTCCATCGAGAAGCGGCCGACCTTCGGGATGCCGATCACGAAGCACATCAGCACGTCCTTCATGGAGCGGTGGAACCTCACCATCCGCATGCAGAATCGCCGCTTCACGCGGCTGACGAACGCCTTCTCAAAGAAGTTTGAGAACCACTGCCACATGCTCGCGATCTCCATCGTCCACTACAACTTCTGCCGCAAGCATGCCCCCTGAAGGGAAAGACTCCCGCGATGGTGGCAGGCCTGACGGACTACCGGTGGACGGTGAGTGACCTGCTCGCGCTGGACATGTGGACACCTGCCGCTACAGCCGCGTAATCGCGTTGCGCATCGTCAACTTCCGTTGCGTATCGTCAACTTGTTGACTTATCTGCATCGGCTGCGCAAGATTCCCAGTGGAGGTGTCCCGATGAGCAGCAACTTCGAAACCGCGAAACCTGCCGCCACGGCTGCCGCTTGGAAGTTCGACACGTTTGATGCCTACGCCGATGTTGAGCCCGTGCGGCAATGGTTCTCTGAACCACAGGTAGAGCAACTCCGGCGCAACTTCGAATGGGGAAAGGACGCCGAGGCTTTGCTGGCTCGGTTTGTTACAACTTTTCCCTCAAATTAGACCACTACCCTTTTTCCTACCGTTACGCCGAACTTACGCTTGACTTTCGCCTCGTTACCGCCTACATTACGTAGGTGCGAGGGCGAAACTGATGAAGTATCTGACGGAACGGCAGCGCGACATCCTCCAGTTCATCCGCGAGTTTCAGCGGCAGCGGGGAGTGGCGCCGACGCACCGGGAGATCTGCGATCACTTCGGCTTCTCGTCCTACGGGACGGTCTACAAGCACCTCTCTCTGCTCGAGAAGAAAGGGTTGATCCGCCGCGACTGGAACCAGAAGCGGGGGGTCGAGCTGGTGGACCGGGAGGAGACGCAGCCTACCCCGTCGACACCTGTCCGGGAGCTGCCGCTGTTCGGCTACATCGCCGCCGGCCGGCCGCTCGAGGTCGAGACGTCCGACGAGATGATTGCGGTCCCGGAGCATCTGACGTCGCGCGGCGACAACTACGTCCTCAAGGTGCGCGGCGACTCGATGATCGACGACGGAATCCTGGATGGCGACCTGGTGATCATCGCCCGCCGGGAGCGCGCCGACAACGGGCAGATGGTCGTCGCGAACGTGAATGGGGAAGTGACGCTCAAACGGATTTACAGCGAAGGAGAACGCGTCCGCCTGCAGCCGGCGAACTCGATGATGAACCCGATCTATGCCGCTGCCCGTGACGTCGCGGTGCAGGGGGTGGTCGTCGGTCTCATGCGGCGCTTCTGATGATGGAGGGAGCTATGGATCTCGTACTGAAACTGAGGGAACTGCGCCGCCTGCGCGGCCTGAGTCAGAAAGATGTGGCCCGGCTCTCCGGAGTCGGTGAGAAGACGATCAGCTCGTTCGAGACGGGCCAGCGCATCGGCTCGCTGAAGCTCGCCCAACTGCGGAACATGCTCGGTGTCTACGGCATGACCGAGGGGGAGTTCTTCAGCGGCACGGTGGAGAAGCAGATCGCGCCGTGGGAGCTGAACGCCGAGGAGTTCGCGCTGACGCGCCTGATGGACGACATCCGCGCGCTGCCCAAGCCGGTGCAGCAGGGCATCGTGGCGAAGTTCCAACTGATGGTCGAAGGAGCCGCCGTGCAGGGGACGGACCTCAAGGAGCGCCGCCCCTCCTTCATGCGCGACAACCCCGACTGGCACTCGATCACGTCGCGCAACTAGCCTCCCGGGAGGGCGGCGGCCCGTGCTGCGGATCACGGGTCGCCGCTCGCAGTACGCGGGCGGGCGGGCCGGGTCGGGGGGCGCGGAG
>DATEOX010000114.1:0-12607 GCA_035273585.1 Thermoanaerobaculia bacterium | reverse complement strand
TCCCGCCCGCCAGCCGTCGGGCGTCCCGCCCGGCGGTACGGGTTCGGCGGCACGAGACGCGCCGCCCGCTGGCGGGCGGGACGCCCGCACGCCTTACTTCGGCGCCAGCGCGGCCAGCCGGTTCAGCGCCAGGTACGTCTGGTGCCCGAGGAACAGCGTCAGGGCAAAGTAGGCGCAGGCGATGGCGAAGCGCTGGCCGAGGGTGACGTCGTAGAAGACCTTGTCGTCCTGCTCGCGGACGATGGCCGCGTATACCTGGAAGGCGGACAGCAGCAGGATGACGATCAGGAGCGGGTTGGGCTGCTTGATCGTTTTGTAGATGAGGCCGCCGCCGCCCAGGACCCACATCCACTTCGTGATCGCGCCGGAGATGCGGCCGCCGTCGAGCATGCCGAGGGGGATGAGGTTCAGCAGGTTGAGGGCGAAGCCGATCAGGGCAATGGTCAGGTAGAGCGGGTCGCCCGTCCATTTGTAGATCTGCAGGGTGATGAGCGACGCGGCGGTGCCGAAGCAGGGGCCGGCGAGGCCGATCTGGGCGTCGTCGTACGCCGAGCGCGGCTGGTCCTTCAGGGTCACGGCGCCGCCGATGAAGGGGATGAGGACGAGGAAGCCGGCGCGCAGCCCCTTGGCCCGGATGACCACCGCGTGGCCGATCTCGTGGATCAGGGTCAGGACCACGAAGCCGACCACGATGCCGATGCGGTGCGTCTGCCAGATGCCGGCCGCGATCGTGACCACGATCGAGCCGCCGGCGATGGCGTACTGCGTCGCGCCGAAGCCTTCGAACGGATTGACGAAGAGCAGCCGCCCGCGCTCGATGATGAAGAAGGTGAAGTCCTTCAGCTTGATGGCCAGCGCCAGGAGGGCGATGAGGCTGGCGGAGAGGAACCTCGGGAAACGGCGGCGCTTCGGGACGCGGTTCGGGACAAGGGGGTCGCGCACGACGGGGTCGTGTCCCGCAATCTCGCCCGAATCGACTGTGGTGGAGTCCATGGAAGTGTGGCGTGAGGGAGAACGTGGCATGGCCTGCGATATTTCAGAGGGACACGAGACACGGAATACACTCCGCACCCGTGTCGCAACCGGTCGACGAGCTCCGGGCGCAGCTCCGCGAGCGCGGGTACCTCAGCCACGGCATCGAGCGCTGGTTCGCCCTCGATCCGTGGAGCTCGCGCGCCTTCTGGGCCGAGCTGATCACGGTCGCGCTGAAGGCGGCCACGCTCATCGCCCTCTTCGGCGCGCTGCCGATGGTGGCCGTGATGCTCTTCCGCAATCATCCGCTCACCGCGCTGGAGACGGCGGAGCTGACCGTCCTCTACTTCGCCGGACGCCTGATCGGCGCCTTCGCCTTCATGGTCGTGTTGGCGCTGATCCTGAAGCTCCGCCCCGAGGTCGTGATCGATACCCCGCGCGCGCTCCTCGGCATCTCCTTCGCCGCAGCGGCCCTCCTGACGCTGCCCATCATGGTCTGGTGGTACCGCTTCGACGCGCCGCCGTCGATGCCCGAGCTGGCGGCCGGCGTGGCTTTGATCATCCTCTTCTTTCTGATGGCGACCATCGTCGTATCGGCGGCGCTGCTCTCGTTCTCCATCTACGAGTTGCACCGGGTGCCGGCCATCCACCAGCGTCCGCGCGGCGCGGCGATGACGGTCGCCGCGGCGGTGCTGCTGGCGCTGCTGTTCGTGCCGGCCTGGGCGTCGCAGGAGCGGCCGGCGGCGGCGCCGATCCAGGTCGTGACGACGCCCACCGCCAGCCGGCTCGCACTGATCGCCGTCGACGGGCTGACGAACGACATCCTTCACTCCCGGCCCGCGCTGATGGAGGCCTTCCCGACCGTGATGCCGGCCCGCGACCTGCCGGCGGAGTCGACCACGGAGCGCTGGGCCTCGGTCGGCACCGGCGTGCCGACCGCGCTGCACGGCGTGCGGGCCATCGAAGGGGTCCGCTTCCGCGGCGGGCCGCATGTGATCCAGAGCGTCTCGCGCGTCGACTTCGTGCTGCACGGCGCGGCCGAGGCGGTGGGGCTGGCCAGGAGGGAACCGCTGCCGCCGACCGTGCGGCGGCGCGACTACGTCTGGGAGCTGTTCGCCGCCCGCGGGCTGCCGAGCGCCGCGGTGAACTGGTGGACGACGGAGAGCCAGGAGGCGATCTTCACCGCGGCGAAGGGCGACGCCCTGCGCGTGGACGAGCTGGCCATGAGGCGGCTGCTGGCGGCGGCCGACGGCGAGCATCCGCGGTTTGCCACCGTCTACCTGCCGGCGCTCGATGTGATCCTCAACCGGCTCGACCTGGTGCCGGCGGCGAGGTTGGCCTCATCCGTGCGGGCGCTCGATGGGGTCGAATCGGCCGTAAGGGCGATGCGGGAGAGAGGGTATGAGGTGATGCTCGTCGGCAACGGGGTCATTGCGTACACGGGCCGGCTGGAGAGCCGGCCCTACATTTCACTTTTCGATGTCGCGCCGACAGTGCTGAACCTGATGGGCTTCCCGGCATCGCAAGAGATGCCCGGCAAGGCGCTCATCAGCGAGGTGCCGAGGATTGAGAGTTATGGCGTCCGGGCCGCCGCGGCGCAGTCCACCAGAGTCAACGAGGAGTACTACGAGAATCTACGATCGCTGGGGTACATACGATGATGAGAAAACTGTTCGCAGCAGTCCTTTGCCTCGCCGCGACCACCGCGGTCGCGCAACAGAAGCACGCCATGACCTTCACCGACCTGGCGGCGATCCGGCGCATTGGCGCGCCGCAGGTGTCGCCGGACGGCAAGTGGATCGCGTACGACGCGAGCACCATCGACCTGCCGGGCAACTACCGCCGCAGCGCGATCTACCTCATGCCCGCGGCGGGCGGCGAGTCGAGGAAGATCAGCGATGGCACGAAGCAGGATGAGGGGCCGGCCTGGTCACCGGACGGGCGGGTCCTGGCCTGGGTCTCCAATCAGACCGGCGGGCCGAAGCAGATCTGGCTCTACTACGTCGGCGCCGGCACGACGAAGAAGCTGCCCGACCTGCCGGGCGGCGCGTCGAGCATCAAGTGGACGCCGGACGGGCAGGCGCTGCTCGTCGTCTCCGACATCTATCCTGACTGCGGCGTCGAACCGGACTGCGTCAAGGAGAAGACCACCGCGGCGGAGGCGAAGCCGACCCAGGCCCGCGTCCTGACCAGCCTGATGTACCGCCACTGGAAGGCATGGCAGGAGCCGACCCGCACGCACATCCTCCTCCAGCCGATCAACGGGACGCCGCGCGACCTCACGCCGGGCGCCTTCGACGCGCCGCCGTTCTCGATCTCCGGCGGCGACGAGTTCGACATCTCCCCCGACGCCTTGGAGCTGGTCTTCGCCCGCGACACGGAAGATCGTCCTGAGACCTCCACGAACTCCGACCTCTTCATCACTCCCATCTCCAGTGGCAAGGAGCAGACCCGGCGGATCACCACGCGCAAGGGCGCCGACACGAGCCCGCGCTACTCGCCGGACGGCAAGCTGATCGCGTACCGCTCGCAGTCGCGCGCCGGCTACGAGTCGGATCTGTGGGAGCTTTGGGTCTACAACCGCGCCACCGGCCAGTCAACGCGCCTCGCGCTGGCCTTCCCGAACTGGATCAGCTCTTTCGTCTGGGCTCCGGACGGCAGGTCGATCTACTTCACCGCCCCCGAGAAGTCGAAGAACGCCATCTACGAGGCAACGATGGGCGGCGAGTACCGCAAGATCTGGGACGAGGCCTCCGCCGACGGCCTGGCCGTCAGCAAAGACGGGCAGACGCTCTACTTCGAGCGCTCGTCGCTCACCCGCCCGGTCGAGATCTGGTCGCTGACCAGGAGCGGCCAGGCGAAGCAGCTCACGCATGACAACGACGCGCTCCTCGCCTCGCTCGAGCTCGGCGAGACGGGCGACATCTGGTACGCCGGCGCGGACAACACGCAGGTGCAGGCGCTGACCGTCAAGCCGCCCGACTTCGACCCGGCGAAGAAGTACCCGCTGCTGGTGCTCATCCACGGCGGCCCGCAGGGGGCGTGGAGCGACCAGTGGTCGTACCGCTGGAACCCGCAGATGTTCGCCGCGAAGGGCTACGTGATCCTGATGCCGAACCCGCGCGGCTCGAGCGGCTACGGCCAGAAGTTCGTGGAGGAGATCTCCCGCGACTGGGGCGGCCGCGTCTACACCGACATCATGAACGGCGTGGACAACCTCACCGCCATGCCCTGGGTCGACGCCTCACGCCTCGGCGCCGCGGGCGGCTCCTACGGCGGCTACATGGTCGACTGGATCCTCGGCCACAGCGACCGCTTCAAGGCGCTCGTGTCGCATGCGGGTGTGTACAACCTGGAGTCGATGTACGGCGTGACGGAGGAGCTCTGGTTCCCGGAGTGGGAGTTCGCCGGCAACCCATGGGACAACCCGGAGCTGTACGAGAAGTGGTCGCCGAACCGGTTCGTGAAGAACTTCAAGACGCCGACGCTCGTGACGCACGGCGAGCTCGACTTCCGTGTGCCGATCAATCAGGGGCTGGAGCTGTTCACCGCCCTCCAGCGGCGCGGCATCCCGTCCAAGATGCTGTACTTCCCGGACGAGGGCCACTGGGTGCTCAAGCCCCAGAACTCGAAGCTCTGGTACGAGACGGTAGGCGGGTGGTTCGATAGGTATCTGAAATGACCCCTCACCCCTCACCCCTCCCCTCTCCCCGCGCGGCGGGGAGAGGGTGCCGAAGGCGGGTGAGGGGCTTACCTCGTTGCTCCCGTCGGCGTCCCGGTGGCGCCGGCGGTGCCTGTCCCCCCGCCCTCGCCGAGGGCCGGGCGGGCGACGGTCGAGGTGATGCCGACCGCTTCGGCGTACTTCAGGTAGGTATCGATCGAAGCGATGACGACGCGAGCCTCGACGGTGATCAGGTCGATGCCGACCAGCGAGATTCTGACCCACGCGTCGACGACGATGCCTTTGTCGAGAATGCGGTCGAGGACGTCGATGAGACTCGTCCCGCCTGGTGCGCGCTCCACAGCCATGGGTTACCTGCCTTTCCTCTCTGACTTGCCATCCGGTGCTGCCTTCACCGCGAGCTGCCGCTCGAGGTCGGCGATGCGTTCCTTGAGTGCGTCGTACTCGTCGGGGGCGCGCAGGGCGCGCGCGTCGCTCGAGTAGAACCGGTCCGAGCGCCACCAGTTGATGCCGATCGCCTCGGCCTTGTCGATCGAGCAGATCACCAGGCGCAACTGGATGGTGAGCAGCTCGACGTTGGCCAGCGAGACCTTCACGTCCCCCGCGACCACCAACCCCTTGTCCAGAATCTTGTCGAGGATGTCGACCAGCCCCTGCGGCTGGCGCTGCAGCCCCCGATCGTCGATCGCCATGGCGCGTAAGTAGATGCGAAGGCGGTGGGGAACGTCAACAGCTTCGGCACACGGGCTGAACCGTTGTCGGTTGCCAGTTTTCAGTTGTCGGTCTCACTGACAACCGATAACCGACAACGGTTTCACAGCGTCTTGATCGGCCCGAGCTTCAGATTCAGGTCCTCGTCCGACAGTCCGAAGACGGCCTTCATCTCCCCCATCTTCTCCTCCAGCTTCATGAGGGCGCTGCCGAGGCGCTCGATCTCTTCCTCGCTGAGGTTGCCGGCGTCCATGCGGCGGAGGGCCTGCTTCTCCAGCAGCCGTCGCACGAGCTCGATGATGGAGAGGACGAGCCGGGCCAGGCCGTTCTCCACGACTTCCGGATCGGCGGCGATCCGCTCCGGGATCATCGACTCGGTGAAGGCGAGCTGCTCGCGCAGCGCCTCTTCGTCATTCGCGATCAGCATCGGCAAAGACCTCCAGCGGCCAGGGGCCGGACAGCAGGAACGGGACCTTCGTGGCTTTCAGCTTCTCGCCCGCCTCGCGCAGCTCCTCCAGCTTCGCCCGCTCGATGAGCATGGCCAGCTCGCCCGCGGACCAGACGTGCCTGACGCTCAGCGGCACGAGCGTCCGCTCCACCTCTTCGCGAAACGCGTCATCGACATTCGTCCGCTCGTGCAGCGCCCTCATGTACGCGGCGCCGCTGGTGAAGTCGCGCCGGTCGGGGCGCTTCTTTGGGTTCGCGGCGGCGACTTTCAGCGTCATCTCAACGCGGCCCCGATGCTCCTCGAGCAGCGCCTTCCATCGCCCGGCATGCGGCAGCGCCTTCGCGGCCGGCGATGAAGAGGCGAACCCGTAGCGGATGGCCACGAACGTCGCCCGCTCCAGCAGCTCGGCGCGGATGCGCGCCACGCGCAACAGCAGTTCACGGTCGCCCAACGGCTGGTCATCCTCGACCGGCACGCCGCTCAGAAACACCTCGCCGACCGGCACCGCCTCGGCGACCGGCTCGATGTCCTCCCGCCGCAGGTGCGCGCCGACCACGACCAGCTTCATGGCTTCCGCTGCCGGGCGCGCATCAGCGAGTCGACGTTCGCCAGCACGACGTTCAGGCCGAGGTAGAGGAGATCGACGTCGCCGATGGAGATGACCGCCTCGCCGGCGATCACTACGCCGCGGTCGAGCAGATGGTCGAGGGTCTCCAGGAGGGAGAGCTCTTCGGTTGAGTCAGGCATCTTGTCTCACGAACGATGAACGATGAACACGTGCTTCGTTCATCGTTCATCGTTCATCGTTCCAGCGAACGTGTACGGCGGCCAGGGCCCGGTCAGCGCCAGCGTCACTCCTTCGGATTCGTAGCGTTGGGCGAGCTCGTCGCGCAGCTCCTGCAACCGCGATTCCTCGTCCCGGTTGATGAGGACGTTGATCTGCGGAAAGGCTCCCTCCCGCCGCTCCCGCGACTCGGCCACGCTCTCGCACGCCATCCGCTCCAGCACCTCGCGCTCCACCTCGGCCACGAGCTGCTGCTCCGCCTCGCGCGAGGCCTGCCTGCGCGCCTCGTCCAGCTTCTTGCGCAGCAGGAACGCCTTCCCCGCGCCGGCCGTCTCGATCTCCGCCGCGAGCGCGCGCAGCGCCTCGACCCGCCCCACCAGCGCGTCGCTCCACTTCTGCGGATCGAGCTCGATGCGCAGCGTCCACTCCTGCTTGCCGTCCAGCCGCTCCAGCGTCTTCGTGAGCTGCTCCCGCTCGCCGCGCAGCCACTCGTGCAGCGACGACTCGGAGCGGAAGAGGGTGAAGGCGCGCAGCGGCACGATCGTCCCGCCGCGCATGAGAGCGGCCATCACGTTCTGATGGCGATAGCCGATCGCCCCCAGCCACTCGATGTCCCCCGCCCGCCGGTCGATCCCCTCCTGCGAGAACTCCTCCGCGCTCACCGGCGTGTGGAACGCGCAGAGCTGCCCGTCCTGGAAGCAGTCGATGCGCGCGCCGCCGTCCACCGCCTCGGCGCCTTCCGGCAGCGGATGCTCCGCCCGCGCGACGGCGTAGACGTAGAGGACGTGGGTCATGGCCCGTCAGTTTAGCGGAATCAGTTGCGCCAGCTCGGCGAGCGAGGTCGGCGGATGGTCGTGCATCGTCATCATCCACGTCCCGCCGACACGTATCCGCCGCTTATCCAGCTCGGCCATCAGCCGCTTCGTCTCGTCGATGACGGGCGCCTCGTCGCGGAAGACGACGATCACCTCCGCGCGCTCCGAATGCAGCGCGGCATCGAGCTCCTTGAGGGAGCGCGACGCGCTGACCAGCTCCTCGCCGAGGGAGCCGGGGGGGACGAGGTCGCGGTATTTGAGGAGGATGCGCATCAGCTCGCGGACCCACTCGCCGGCCGTCTTCGGCAGGTCGAGGAGGCGGAGGAAGTGGCCGGTGGGGGCGGTGTCGACGATGACCGTTTCGATCGACTCGTCTGCAAGCAGGTCCGCCAGGCGGGTGATGGCGAACAGCTCGTCGGCGCCGGGCGGGGCGATCTCGATCAGGCGATTGACCGCCTCCACGTCGTACGCGACCGAGACGCCGCGCGGCATGAGCGCCTCGACCGCGCGCTCGATTTCCTGGCCGAGCGTCTCGCGGAAGCGGCGCCAGCGCTCCTTCGTATCGATGATCTCCACGCCGAGGTTGGGCGGCGGCGCCTCGTGCGCGAAGACGTCGCGCAGCGAATGCGCCGGATCGACGGAGATGACGACGTAGCGCTTGTCCGGATTGCGCGCCGCGAGCTGCAGCGCGATCGAGGCGGAGGTCGTCGTCTTCCCCACCCCTCCCTTCCCCGCCAGAAACACCAGCTTCGCGCTGATCGAAATGTAGGGCCGGCTCTCCAGCCGGCCCGCGTCGCGCGGCACATCCAGCTCCGGAAAAAGCACCACCGGCACGCCGATGTCGACCGCCTCGGAAGCCCGGTTCAAAACCGCGAGCGGCACCTCGATCCCCTCCGCCCGCACTTCCGCGATCAGCCGCTTCGTCTGTTCGATGACCCACGGCTCGTCGAGGAACACCGGGATGAACGCCGCCTCGCTCCTGAGCAGCTTGCGCCGCCGTTCCGCCTGCGCCTCGAAGTCGGCGAGAAAGGCGTCCACCGCGTCGCGCGCCTCGCGCCGGGTGAACTGGTAGACCAGGTCCCGATGCTTCTCCTGCATCGCGTCGAGCGCCGAGGCGAGCTGGCGGAAGTGCTCGCCGGAGGAGAGCATCCGCAGCGTGTGCCCGGTCGGCGCGGTGTCGACGATGACCGTTCCTTCGAACGATTCCGCCAGCTCGCCGATGCGCATCCAGGCCATCAGCTCGTCGATGCCCGGCAGCGAGAGCTCGAAGAAGCGGCGGATCTCGTCGCGGTCGAGATACGTCCCGCGGTCGACCACCTCGATCAGCTTCTCCACGTTCTCGCGCAGGAAGCGCTGATACAGCTCCTCGGCATCGAGCGACGCGACATCCAGCAGGAACACGGGCCGCGTCGCTTCGAACTGCCGGGCGGCATACCGGGCCACCGTCGTCTTCCCCACCCCGCCCTTCCCCCCGAAGAGCAGGACGTGCCGGTCGGGGAAGGCGATCACTTGCCGTATCCGGTGTAGATCCCGATGCCGCTCTCCGGCTCTTCCTCGCCCCGATCCGCGGCGGCTTGGCGGGCGATCTCCTCGCGCCGGGCGCGGATCTCGCGCAGCATCCGGAACACCTGCTGCTCCTCCACCGCGTACTGCTCCTCGGTGATGTCCCCTACTTCGAGCATCATCTGCAGCTCGATCAGCCGCTCCTTCCACGGCTGATCGTCGAGCAGCTCCTCGTCGGCCATCGTCTGGATCTGCTTCATGATCCAGCGGAAGCCGGCCAGCGGCCCCTTGATGGGCAGGAGGAGAAGATCGTCGAGGATGAAGGCCACGGCGGGCCTCAGCGCTCCGCGCGCTCCAGCTTGAGCCGGATGTTCACGAAGTTGTAGGGCGGCCAGGGGCCGGTGTAGAGGAACGAGAGCTTGTTCTCGTACTTTTTGGCGATGTCCGAGATCTGGTCATCGAAGGCCTTCGTCTTGTCCCGCTCCACGAGGAACGCGGCGTTCATGATCATCTTGTCGCCGATCGGCTTGTTCGAGCGGGAGGCGATGGCCGCGTCGCGCAGCGCCTCGTAGATCTCCGTCACGTACGCGTCCGCCTTCGCCTGCAGGGCCGACTCGACGACGCGACCGAGCTGCATGCGCGAGAAGTAGGTGGAGGTCGTGGTGTTCGAGGCGATCTCCTCCTTCAGCCGGCGGATCTCCTCGTTCTCCGTCTCGATCTCCCGCACCACCTGGTCCTTGTCCCAGTTCACCTTGAGGCCGAACTCGATCTTTCCCTCCATCTTCTGGAGCACGTCGCTGAGCGCCTCGTACGTCCCCTTGAGGAACGCGCGGATGTCGTCCTCGGTGCGGAAGACGGTGCCGAAGGACATGGGGAGGACGGTGAAGTCGCGCATCACGAGCTCGTTCACATGCTCGTGCGCCAGCGCGTTCTCGCGAGTGGGATCGAAGACGATGAGCGGGCAGTTCGAGACGACGGCCGCGAACTCTTTGTAGTGGACGGTGTAGACGCGGTCGCCGCGGCCGCCGATGCCGACCGCGCCGAAGTCGCGCGGAGGATCGGTCTTGATGATGCAGTAGACGTACTTACCCTGTTCCGTATCGGACTGCGCGGACTGCAGCTCTTCTGGCATGGCTTGACGGCCTCGGACGGCCAAAAGTCTACAATACAAACACGTTGCCATCCGACCCGGTTTCCATCGCGCGCAAAACCGAGCAGTGGTTCCGCCGCCATCGCCGCGCGCTCCCCTGGCGCGAGACGTACGACTCGTATCACGTCTGGCTCTCGGAGGTGATGCTCCAGCAGACGCGGATGGAGGTCGTCCTCGGCTACTACGCGCGCTTCCTTTCGCGGTTCCCGACGCTGCACGCCCTCGCCGCCGCCCCCGAGGAGGAGGTGCTCGCGGCGTGGTCGGGCCTCGGGTACTACCGAAGGGCGCGGATGCTCCGCGAGGGGGCCATCGCCGTCGTTTCCCGGTTCGGCGGCAAAGTACCGGCGCGCATCGACCAGTTGCTGACCATTCCGGGCATCGGCCGCTACACGGCCGGGGCGATCGCCTCGATCGCGCATCGGAAGCGGGCGCCGATCGTCGACGGCAACGTGGCGCGCGTCCTGGCCAGGCTGTTCCTCGTCCGCGAGCCGCCGCTGCGCGAGGCGTGGCTGCGCGCGGAGGAACTGGTCGGCGCGTGCCGTGACCCGCGCGATTTCAACCAGGGGCTGATGGAGCTCGGCGCATTGATCTGCAAGCCGATCCACCCGCTTTGTGATGTCTGCCCGCTGCGCGCGCAATGCGCCGCCTTCGAGGCGAACGCCGTCGATGAGGTGCCGGTGCGCGAGCCGCGCAAGGAAACCCGCGCGCTCAGCATCCCGCTCTACCTCATCACCGACGAGACGGGCCGCATCCTGATGCGCCGCGAGTCGGGGGAGCTGATGAAGGCGATGTTCCACCTCCCGCACGGCAACAGCGCATTGCTCGACGCGCCGCCGCTGGAGGCCGACGCGCGCCGCCTCCTCGGCACCTTCCGCCACACCGTGACCACGCGCCGCATCGAGTTCTCGCTCTACGCAGCCGAGCTGGCGCACGTCCCGCGCGAATACACCTGGATCGATCCCGCCGCGATGGCCGACGTCCCGCATCCCTCGTACGTGCGGAAGGCGCTGCGGCTTCGCGGTGTCATCCTGAACAGCGAAGACTGTGAAGGATCCGTACCGATCTCGCGCCGCGCCTGAAGGTACGGATCCTTCGCCGTCTGCGCGGCTCAGGATGACACGGCGGAAATGCTCGTCGGCCTCAGCCGCGTTTCCCGCCCCATGAAACGGACCCTGGCCGTACTGTCCCTGCTCGTCGCCGCCTCCGCCTTCGCCGACAACCGCTCCTACACCATCACGGTCGACGGCAAGAACTACGCGAACTTCGAGTCCGCGGCGACGCTGGAGACGATCAAGGGGACGACGACCAAGGTCTCCGGCACCATCGCCGCCGATCCGGCCAACCCCGCCGCCGCCGCGGTCGACATCAGCATCGACCTGGCCTCGCTCGACACCGGCATCGCCATGCGCAACGAGCACCTCCGCGAGCGCTACCTCGCCGCGGAGAAGTTCCCCGCCGCGACGTTCAAGTCCGTGAGCGTGAGTGGACCGAAATCGATCCTCCCGAACCAGCCGATCGAAGTCTCGGTCACCGGCGACATGACCCTGCACGGCGTCACCAGGCGCATCACCGTGCCGGTGCGCGTGGTGGTCATCCCGGAGAGCGAGCTGACCAGGTCCTCCCGCGGCCCGGGCGACTGGATTCACGCCACGACGACCTTCCCCATCAAGCTCACCGACTTCGGCATCGCCGTGCCGGAGAAGATGCTGATGAAGCTCTCGAACGAGATCTCCATCAAGGTGGACGTGTTCGCGGTCACGAAGCAGTAAAATCGCCGCCATGCGCGGGCGTGTGGCTGCGGTCCTCCTCCTCTCTCTTCTCGCTCTTCCGCTCTTTCCGCAGTGCGCTCTGACGCCGCAGTACAGCGGCCAGTACCGCACCTCGGTGCTCGACGTCGCCGTCGACGGCAACGACCTCTGGACCGCGACGTCCTACGGTCTGCAACTGCTCGACCGGACCGTCGATCCACCGGCCGCCGTCGCCTCGATCGCCGTACCGGGTATCACCCGCGTGGTACGCGCGGCGAACGGCACCGCGTATGCCGGAAGCGGCACGCGCATCGCCGTCGTCCGCCGCAACGGCAACGCGCTGCAGCTCGTCCGGATGATCGACGTCGGGGCGACGGTCAACGACCTTCTCATCACTCCCCTCTATCTCTACGCCGCCACGGCGAACGGCATCGCCCAGTACGACCTCCTCGATCCGCTCAACCCGACGCGCACCTCCGCCACGCTGCCGACGAGCGCGCAGAACGTGACGTCGCTCGCCCTCAGCGGCTCGACGCTCTACGCCGCGGACGGCGACCTCACCCTCGAGCAGTTCTCGCTCTCCGTCCCCGCCCTCCCCCAGCACACCGGCTCGATCGAGGCTCTGCCGCGCTCGATCTCCGTGAAGACGGGCGGCACACGCGTGTACGTTTCGGATGGGCTGCAGACGGCGGTCATCATCGGCAGCACGCGCGCCGCGACGCTGCCGTTCGGCGGCACGTCGCTCGCCGCCGGCGCGGCGGACATCGTCTTCGCCGCCGGCACCGACCGCCGCT
>DATEOX010000113.1:0-3165 GCA_035273585.1 Thermoanaerobaculia bacterium | reverse complement strand
GGAAGAGCACGTCCACACCCGCCGCTTCGAGCAAAGCGCGGTCGCGCTCCTCATCCCGCGGGTAGCGGGCAAAGTCCTCGCTGGGCCCAAACTGGCGCGGGTTGACGAAAATCGAGACGACGACAAAGTCCGCTCCGGCATCGCGCGCGGCCTGCACGAGCGAGAGGTGACCCTCGTGCAGGAAGCCCATGGTGGGAACGAAGCCGATGCGTCTGCCGTGCGCGCGCGCCGTAGCGACCGCCTCGCGCGTGGCGTCGATGGTCGACGTCGTGAGCATCAATTGAGGGCCTTGGGCGGCATCTCCACGACGACGCCCGTCGCGCCGTAGAGGCGCTTGAGCTCCTCGTCGTTCGTCATGTGGTAGGACTCGGCCGTGTCGTCGGGGAAGCGGCCCTCGCGGACGTCGGCGAGGTAGTGCTCGATGGCCGACTGCATCTCCGGGCCGACGTTCGCGTAACGGCGGACGAACTTCGGCGTGTGGCCGTCGTAGAGGCCGAGAAGGTCGTGGAAGACGAGCACCTGGCCGTCGCAGTGCGGGCCGGCGCCGATGCCGATGGTCGGGATGCTCACCCGCTCGGTGATGATCGCCGCCAGCTCGGACGGCACCATCTCCAGGACGATGGCGAAGCAGCCGGTCTTGGTCAGCGCGACCGCCTCGTCGACCAGGCGCCGGGCATCCTCGCCGCTTTTCCCTTGCAGCTTGAAGCCGCCGAGGGCGTTGACGGACTGAGGGGTGAGGCCGATGTGGCCCATGACCGGGATCTCGGCGTCGAGGATGGCCTCGATGGTCTTGATGCGCGACGGCTTGCCGCCCTCGACCTTCACCGCGTGGGCGCCGGCCTGGATGAAGCGGCCGGCATTGCGCACCGACTCCTCGATCGAGACGTGGTAGCTGAGGTAGGGCATGTCGCCGACGATGAGCGAGGTCTGCTGCGCGCCGCGGGCCACGGCGCGGGTGTGGTGGAGCATGTCGTCCACCGTGACGCTGAGCGTGTCCGGATACCCGAGCACGACCATACCGAGGGAGTCGCCGACGAGGATGATGTCCGCGCCGGCGGCGTCCGCGATCTTGCCGCTCGGGTAATCGTAAGCCGTGATCATCCCGAGGCGGCGGACGCCCTTCGTCGCGCGGACGGCGGGGACGGTGGTTTTCTTGGTGGCCATTGCTCCTCCTCAAAGGTGGGCCGAGGAGGGTTTGGAGTGATGAATGATGAAGGATGAAGGATGAGCCTCAGCGCGGGCCGTTCATCCTTCATCCTTCATCATTCATCATTCTTCCCGTCTCGGTCCGTCGACTCAGGATCCAAGCGGTACGTAGTACTGCGTTCCTTTTTGCGCGTTTCGAATCTGCTCGACGAGCTGATCGAAATGCTCCGGCGTGTTCACGAAGTCGATCTCGTTCGTGTTCACCACCAGCAACGGCGTCTCGTCGTACCGATAAAAGTAGTGAGAGTACGCCTCGCTGAGCTCTTGCAAATATTGTGGCGAGATCGATTTCTCGTAAGCGCGCCCGCGCTTCTTGATACGGCGGAGGAGTGTATCAAGGTTTCCCTGGAGATAAATGACCAGGTCCGGCTTCGGCACCGTTTCGTAAAGGAGGTCGTACAGCCGGTTGTAGATCATCAGCTCGGAATCGTCGAGCGTGAGGTAGGCGAAGATCTTGTCCTTGGGAAAGGTGTAGTCGGCCAGGATCAGCTCGGTGAAGAGGTCGCGCTGGCTGATGGAGCGCTGCTGGTCGTACCGCGACAGCAGAAAGAAGAGCTGGGTGCGGAAGGCGGCGCCGCGGCGATCCTTGTAGAAGTCGTCGAGGAACGGGTTGTTCGCGTCTTCCAGGATCTTCGTGCCGCGGAGACGCTTCGACAGGAGGGTCGCGAGCGAGGTCTTGCCGACCCCGATCGGGCCTTCGATGGCGATGTGCCGGAACGGCAGAGGCGGCATGCGGCGCGCGGCAGAATAGCATGCGGGCGCGGTGTGATAGCTTTCCCCGCCCATGCTGAACCTCACCGAATACGAGCTCGGCAACGGGCTGCGCGTCGTCCTCAACGAGGACCACTCCGCGCCGCTCGTGGCCGTCAACCTCTGGTACCACGTCGGCTCGAAGAACGAGCGGCCCGGGCGCACCGGATTCGCCCACCTCTTCGAGCACATGCTCTTCTCCGGCTCGGAGCACGTCGGCAACAACGAGCACTTCCGCTACGTGCAGTCGGTCGGCGGCGTGCTGAACGGCACGACGTTCTTCGACCGCACGAACTACTTCGAGACGCTCCCCTCCAACTACCTCGCCCTCGGCCTCTGGCTGGAGTCCGACCGGATGGGCTTCTTCCTCCCCGCCCTGACGCAGGAGAAGCTGGACATCCAGCGCGAGGTGGTCAAGGAGGAGCGCCGCCAGCGCTACGACAACGTGCCGTACGGCACCGCGTTCGAGCGGCTCCTGCACCTCGCCTATCCACCCGACTACTCCTACCATTGGCCGACCATCGGCTCGATGCAAGACCTCGAGGCCGCTTCGCTGGATGACATCCGCCAGTTCTTCGACACCTGGTACCGCCCCGACAACTGCGTGCTGACCCTCGTCGGCGACTTCGCTCCGGACGAGGCCCGGCGCCTGGTCGAGCAATACTTCGGCGACATCCCGCCCGGCGGCTCGTTCCCCGGCTTCACCCTCGAGCGCCGGCCGCTTGGGGGCGAGCAGCGGGAGGTCTTCCCCACGCCCGTGCAACTGCCGCGCATCTATCGCCTCTATCACCTGCCGAAGATGGGCGAGCCGGCCTGGATCCACGCCGACCTGCTGACGACCATCCTGGCCACGGACAAGGCCAGCCGCTTCGAGCGCGCGCTGATGCACGAGCAGCAGATCGCGCAAGACGTCGCGGCCTATGTCCTGCCCACCGAGGCGACGGGGATGCTGATGATCCAGGCCACGGCGAAAGAAGGAGTGGCCATCGGCGACCTCGAGGCCGCCCTCGATGCGGAGATCGACCGCGTGGCGAAGGACGGCATCACGGACGACGAGCTGACCCGGGCCAGGAACCGGGCCGAGATCGAGTACGCGCACCAGATCGAGAACTACGACTCGCGCGCCGACCTACTGGGCATGTTCACAACGTACTTTGACGATCCCGGACTGATTGACCGTTGGCTGCAGCCCTATACGGCTACGACAAC
>DATEOX010000112.1:0-9110 GCA_035273585.1 Thermoanaerobaculia bacterium | reverse complement strand
AGGAGCGCGCGCTCGAGGCGCAGTTCGACAAGATGATCAGTCGCGAGAACATGCGGGCCTGGATGCAGCGGTTGTCGGCGCGACCCCATCATCTGGGGTCGGCTTACGGCAAGCAGAACGCGGAGTTCATCGCCGAGCTGTTCCGGGGGTGGGGGTATGAGACCCGGATCGAGCAGTTCGATGTCCTCTTTCCGACGCCGAAGGTGCGGGTGCTGGAGATGGTTGCGCCGGAGCGGTATGTGGCGCGGCTGGAAGAGCCGGCGATCGAGGGCGATCCGACCACGTCGCAGAAGGACGAGCAGTTGCCGACGTACAACGCGTACTCCGTCGACGGCGACGTGATCGGCGACCTCGTCTACGTCAACTACGGCATCCCGAAGGACTACGAGGAGCTGGAGAGGCGCGGCGTCGACGTCAAAGGCAAGATCGCCATTGCGCGGTACGGCGGATCGTGGCGCGGGATCAAGCCGAAGGTCGCGGCGGAGCACGGGGCGGTGGGCTGCATCATCTACTCCGATCCTCGCGATGACGGGTACTTTCAGGGCGACGTCTATCCGAAAGGCGCCTTCCGGAACGAGAACGGCGCGCAGCGGGGATCGGTCGCCGACATGCCGCTCTATCCGGGTGATCCGCTGACGCCCGGCGTCGGAGCGACATCCGGAGCGAAGCGGCTGGCCCGCGGCGAGGCGCGTACCATCACGAAGATCCCGGTGCTCCCGATCTCCTATGCGGACGCGCTCCCGCTGCTGAAGGCGATGGGCGGCCCGATCGCGCCGCAGTCGTGGCGCGGCGCGCTTCCCATCACCTACCACCTCGGCCCCGGGCCGGCGCGAGTCCACCTGAAGCTCGAGTTCGACTGGAGCACCGTCCCGGCGCGCGACGTCATCGCCCGGATGCCGGGCACCGACCGCGCCGACCAGTGGATTGTCCGCGGCAACCACCACGACGCGTGGGTGAACGGCGCGGACGATCCGATCAGCGGCCTGGTGGCGATGCTCGAAGAGGCGCGGGTGATCGGCGAGCTGGCCAAGAGCGGCTGGAAGCCGCGCCGCACGCTCGTCTTCGCCGCCTGGGACGGCGAAGAGCCGGGCCTCCTCGGCTCTACGGAATGGGTCGAGCAGCACCGCGACGAGCTGCGCGAGCACGCCGCGGTCTACATCAACTCCGACACGAACAGCCGCGGCTTCCTCGACGCGGCCGGCTCGCATTCGCTGGAACGCTTCGTGTCCGAGGTCGCGCGCGACGTGATGGACCCGCAATACGGCGTTAGCGTGCTGGAGCGGCAGCGGGCGTCGCAGCTCATCGAGGCCACCTCCGCCGACGCGCGCAAGGAGATCCGCGACCGCGAGGCCATCCGCCTCGACGCCCTCGGATCGGGGTCGGACTACACGCCGTTCCTCCAGTTCGCGGGCATCGCCTCGCTGAGCATCGGCTACACCGGGGAGGGGGAGGGCGGGTCGTACCACTCGATCTACGACTCGTTCGAGCACTACACGCGCTTCGTCGATCCCGGCTTCAAGTACGGCGAGACGCAGACGAAGACCACCGGGCGGATGATGCTCCGCCTGGCGAATGCCGACGTGCTGCCGTTCGATCCCTCGAATGTCGCGGCCACGGTCGGCCGCTACGTCGATGACCTGCGCAAGATCGTGGACGACCAGCGCGCCGCGACCGAGGAGACGAACCGGCAGGTCCGCGAGCGGGTGCTGGAGATCGCGACCGACTCGGCCAACCGGATGATCGTGTCGAAGGAAGAGCCGCCGGTGCCCTATCTCGACTTCGCGCCGCTGCAGAACGCCGTCGCCCATCTGCAGCGCGCAACGAAGGCGTTCGCGACCGGCAACGAGAAGGGGCTGATGCGCCTGGAGCGCGCGCTGACGCGAGAGGACGGCCTGCCGGGCCGGCCATGGTTCAAGCACTACGTCTACGCGCCGGGCCAGTACACCGGGTACGGCGTGAAGACGCTGCCTGCCGTGCGCGAGGCCATCGAGCTGAAGCGCTGGAACGATGCGAACCAGCAGATCGTCGTTACGGCGGGAGTGCTGGAGGGGTACGCGGCGGAAGTGGAGAAGATGGCGAAGCCTTAGCGCCTGTCATTCTGAGCGGGTGAACGGCACGAGGGGCCGTTGAAGAGTTGATGACCCGTATGCTTGGGGAGCGGTACGCGCAGACGAGGCCGACGAAGCAGTGGTGCGAGGTGAGAAGCCCGTTTCTGAGCATGGTCCCGGAAGATCGAAGCCGTGTTGGTGAGGTGCGCACGATCAGGTCGTGAGCACGATCCCGCTTAGAAGAGTCTGCAGAAGCAAAGGTCTTCCGGCTGCGGGTCCGTAATTCATTTGGGGAGAAAAACGGATGCCGAAACGACCTCGAATCCTCCGGTCCCAGCGACAGATTATCGGTCACTTCGCCACAGTCAACCCCCACGCAGCGGGAATCGATGCGGGATCGGAACACCATCTGGTGTCGGTTCCGGAGGACCGCTGCCAGGAGCCGGTGCGGACGTTCGGAACGTTCACCAAGGATCTGAACGCGCTGGCCGAGTGGCTGCGTGCATGCGGGATTACGACCGTGGCGGTGGAGGCCACGGGTGTGTACTGGGTGCCACTGTACGAGATCCTCGAAGAGCGGGGGCTCAACCCGAAGCTGATCGATGCGCGAAGCGTGGGCCGTCGCAACAAAAAGACGGACGTGCTGGACTGCCAGTGGATCCGTCAGTTGCACATGTATGGGCTGCTGGACGGAGCCTTCCGGCCCTCGGCGAGCATGCTGATGGTGCGGGCGCTGACGCGGCAGAGAAGGATGTTGATCGGATACGGAGCCGATCACGTGCGCCACATTCAGAAGGCACTGGAACTGATGAACGTGAAGCTTCATCTGGTGGTGTCGGACACGGTAGGGGTAACGGGGCTGCGCATCATCCGGGCGATCGTGGGAGGAGAGCGCGAGCCATCGGAGCTGGCCGCCCTGCGGGAGGCGGGCTGTGGAGCGTCGGAACAGACGTTCGTGGATGCGTTGATGGGCAACTATCGGGAAGAGCACCTGTTCGCGCTCAAGCAGGCGGTGGAGTTGTTCGAGGTGTATCAGAAGAAGATCGCCGAGTGTGATGAGCAGCTGGCCACGGTTCTGGCGGGCATGGAGAAGCGGCGCCAGATTGCGAATGGAAACCCGCTGAAGCAGGCGCGCGGTCGTCGCAAGAACCAGCCGCACTTTGCTGCGCAGACGCTTCTTCACGAGGTTGCGGGTATCGATCTGACGGCCATCCACGGCTTCGCTGCCTCGACCGTGCTGACCATCATCTCCGAGACCGGGACGGACATGTCGCCTTGGCCGAGCGGCAAACACTTCGCTGCCTGGCTGGCGCTGAGCCCGAACAACCGAATCACGGGAGGCAAGCCGATCCGCAAGAACAATCGCCTGATCCGTCCCAATCGCGCCGCTCAGGCGTTCCGGCTGGCGGCCCAAACCCTCGAGCGTGCCACCGGCGCTCTGGGCTCCTTCTTCCGCAGAATCAAGTCCCGGCACGGGCGGCAGGTCGCCATCAAGGCCACAGCACACAAGCTCGCCCTGATCGTCTACGCCATGCTCAAACACCAAACCGAGTACCGCGAGATCGACCCCGCCGACTACGAGCAGCGCTACCGCAACACCCTACTCAACTCATTGACGAAAAAGGCTGCTGCTCTCGGCTTCTCGCTCACTCCGCTGCAGGAGGGTCATTAGAAGCCGCGCAGACGGCGAAGGATCCGTACCGCTCTTGCGCCGCGCCTGAAGGTACGGATTCTTCGCCGTCTGCGCGGCTCAGAATGACACGGTCAGCGCGGCGGCCGTGCCGGCAGCATGTAGACGATCTCGCCCTTCTTCGACATGCTCAGGTCCTCGCGGGCGATGCGCTCGACGGCGAACGTCGATTTCTTCACGCTCTCGATCTCCGCGCGGAGCCTGGCGTTCTCCAGCTCCAGGCGGTGGATGTCGGTGCGCAGGTCGTTCACCTGCTTGCGCGACTGCTGCAGCTCGGCGATGCCGTGACTGCGGAAGAAGAAGACCACGATAGTCAGCACGGCCGAGAGCAGCAGCACCGCGCGCAGGGTGGTCTGCGTCGTGCGGCGCGGGTCGCGGGTCGTGGCGGACGGCGTGGGCATCGTTGGACAGTATAATTCCGACGTGAAGCGCAGCACCGCCTCGAACCCTCTCACCGAACGGTACGCCTCGAAAGAGATGTCGTACCTCTTCTCCCCCGACTTCAAGTTCCGGACGTGGCGGCGGCTCTGGATCGCCCTGGCCGAGGCGGAGCAGGAACTGGGGCTGAACATCACCGACGCGCAACTGGCCGAGCTGCGGGCGAGCGCGGAGACCATCAACTACGAGGATGCCGAGCGCCGGGAGCGCGAGGTGCGCCACGACGTGATGTCCCACATCTACGCCTTCGGCCTCCAGGCCTCCTCCGCGAAGGGCATCATCCACCTCGGCGCGACCTCTGCGTTCGTCACCGACAACACGGACATCCTGCAGATGGCCGAGGGGCTGCGCATCGTGCGCGGCCGGATCGTCAACCTGATGGCCAAGCTGCGCGACTTCGCCTGGCGCTGGCGCGCGACGCCAACCCTCGCTTTCACCCACTTCCAGCCCGCGCAACTCACCACCGTCGGTAAGCGCGCGGCGCTCTGGCTGCACGACCTCCTCCTCGACTACCGCGAGGTCGAGTTCCGCCAGTCGCAGCTCGCGCTGCTCGGCGTCAAGGGCGCGACCGGCACGCAGGCGTCGTTCCTCAGCCTCTTCGGCGGCGACGAGTCGAAAGTGAACCGCCTGGAGCAGCTCGTGGCCCAGAAGCTCGGATTCGCCCGCAGCTATCCGGTCTCGGGCCAGACGTACTCGCGCAAAGTCGACGCGCAGGTCATCGCGGCGCTCTCCGGCTTCGCCCAGTCGGCGTCGAAGTTCGGCTATGACATGCGCCTGCTCCAGCATCTGCGCGAGATCGAGGAGCCGTTCGAGGAGGAGCAGGTCGGCTCGTCCGCGATGGCCTACAAGCGCAACCCGATGCGCGCCGAGCGGATCGACGGCCTGGCCCGGCATCTCATCGTGAACGCCCTCAATCCGGCGCTCACCGCCGCCACGCAGTGGTTTGAGCGGACGCTCGACGACTCGGCCAACCGGCGCATCGCCATCCCCGAGGCCTTCCTCGCCGCCGATGCCATCGCGCTGATCTACGACAATGTAGTGGCCGGTCTGGTCGTGCACGAGGAGGTCATCGCGGCGAACGTGCGGCGGGAGCTGCCGTTCCTGATGACGGAGAACCTCATGATGGAGGGGGTGCAGCGCGGCGGCGACCGGCAGGTGCTGCACGAGCGGGTGCGGATTCATTCGCAGGCGGCGGCCGACGCGCTCAAGCGCGGCGCCGCGGAGAACGACCTCTTCGAGCGCATCGCCGGCGACCCGTTGTTCGGCATCGACCGCGACGCCATCGCCGCGATCGCGCGGCCGGAGGACTACACCGGCCTGGCGAAGGAGCAGACGGAGCGGTTCCTGATCGAGGAGGTCGATCCGGTCCTGGCGCGGGAGAAAGAGCAGATCCACGACGAAGTCGGCGAGGTGCGCGTATGAGGAAGCGTCTTGCGGGTGTGGGGGTGGTGCTGTTCCTCGCGTATGGCTGTGCGACGACCACCGTCGTCGCGCCGCCGCAGACGGAGGTGCTGCACGGCATCGCGAGCTGGTACGGACAGGAGTTCGCCGGCCGGACGACGGCCAACGGCGAGATCTTCGATCCGATGCTGCTCACGGCCGCCCATCGCACGCTGCCGTTCGGCACGGTCGTCGACGTGAAGAACCCGAAGAACGGGCAGCTCGTGCGGGTGCGCATCAACGACCGCGGGCCGTTCGTCGGCGACCGGATGATCGACCTCTCGTACGCCGCCGCGCAGCAGATCGGCCTCATCGAGCCGGGCAAAGGCGATGTAGACGTGACGGTGGTGAAAGTCGGCAACGGCGAGCGCGAGCCGCCCGCGCCGTACGTCGTGACCATCGCGGACGTGCCGGCCGCGCCGGTCCCGGAGACGCCGAAGCCGGTCGTGGTGGCCGAGGCGCCGCCTCCGCCGAAGCAGATCGAGGCGAAGCCGGAAGGCGACGGCGCGTTCGGCATCGAGGTGATCGAAGTGCACAAGGGCGTGGAGACGCGCCGCCAGGTCTCCGCGGATGGGAAGACGATCGAGAACGTGCCGGTGGAGGGCGGACCGACCGCCGGTTCGGCGGCGCGTCTCGACGAGCAGTTGCAGACGGAGAAGCGCCCGCCGGCGGCGAAGCGCATCGCCTCGGCCATCGCCCGCTTCTTCGTGCAGGTCGGCGCGTTCTCCGTCGAGGCGAACGCCAAGTCGCTGCAGGACCGCCTGACGCGCATCGGCCAGCGGAGCTTCGTCGAGCACGACGAGCTCTACCGCGTGCGCATCGGACCGTTCGATACGAGGGAGGACGCGATCCGGGCCAGGGCGTCGCTGGAAGAGAACGGCATCTCCGCCATCATCGTGGCCAATTGACGTGTCATCCTGAGCCGCGAAGCCGGCGAAGGATCTCCGGCAAGCGCGAGGAGATCCTTCGCTTCGCTCAGGATGACACGGCTAGTCCGTCAGCTCCGACTGCGCGAAGAAGAACGCGATCTCGATCGCCGCGTTCTCATCCGAGTCCGAGCCGTGGATGGCGTTCTGCTCGATCGACTCGCCGAACTCGGCGCGGATCGTTCCCTGGTCGGCCTTCTTCGGGTCGGTGGCGCCCATGACCTGGCGCAGGGTGGCAACGGCGTTGTCGCGCTGCAGCGCGGCGACGTAGACCGGGCCGGAGGTCATGTACTTCACGAGATCGGCGTAGAACGGACGCTCGCGGTGGACGGCGTAGAAGCCCTCCGCCTGGCGCTGGGAGAGCGCGACTTTCTTCAGCCCGAGGATGCGGAAGCCTTGCTCCTCGAGGCGGCTGATGATCTTTCCGAAATTGCCCTTCCGGACCGAGTCCGGCTTGATGATGGTAAAGGTGCGGTTCGACATAGGGCGCGCAGTATAGCGGGCACGGCCCGCCGCGTCGATTGGCCAAGCCTCAGCGCGCCGCCATCGGAGGGCGGGGGGCCGGCGCCTTCGCGTGGAGCATCGGCACGGGCGTGGCCTCGTCGTAGTTCACCGGCAGGTACATGGTGAAGCACGACCCCTTGCCGGGCGTCGACTGCACCTCGATCGTGCCGTGGTGGAGCTCGACGAAGTTGCGCGTGAGCGACAGTCCCAGCCCGGTCCCTCCCCTCCGCGCCCGCCGCCCATCCTCGGTCTGGTAGAACTCGTCGAAGATGCGCTGCAGCTCGTCAGGCGGGATGCCGATGCCCTGATCGCTGACGTCGATGCGCACCGACTCCACACCGATGGGCGAGAGCGCCCTGGTCACGCGGCGCACCGCCACCTCCACCGGCCCGCCGTTGGGCGAGAACTTCACCGCGTTCGACAGGAGGTTGAAGAGGATCTGCTTGAGGCGCCCCTCATCGAGGCGCACTGTCGGGACGTCGGCATCGATGAACGAGACGATCCGCACGTTGGCCTCCGAGGCGAAGCCTTTCATGACCCGCTCGACGGCGATGATCGTTTCGCGCAGGTCGAAGAAGTCGGGGCGCAGCTCCATCTTCCCGGCCTCGATCTTGGAGAGGTCGAGGATGTCGTTGATCAGCTCCAGGAGGTGATTGCCGGCGGCGTGGATGTTCTCCAGGAACTTGTACAGCCGCGGCGCGATGGCGGCGCGCGTCGATTCCAGCAGGACGCTGGAGAAGCCGATGATCGAGTTCAGCGGCGTGCGCAGCTCGTGCGACATGTTGGCCAGGAACTGGTTCTTGGAGCGGTCGGCGGCCATGAGGCGGAGGTTCGCCTCGCGCAACTCGTTCGTCCGGTCCATCACCCGCGCCTCGAGGGCGTAGGTCAGACCTTCGAGGTCCTTGTAGAGCTGCTGGTTCTCGATGGCCACCGCGGCCTGGTTGGCGATGGCCGTGAGCAGGATCATGTCGTCGTGCTTGAAGGCGTGCTTGCGGTAGCTCTCCACGGAGATGACGCCGATGACGCGGTCGCGGGCGATCATCGGCACGCCCAGCCACGACTCGGTCTTCTTCGTGTCCTGCACCGACTTGACGCCGAAGCGCTTCTCGTCCGCCACGCTGCCGACCAATAGCGGCTGATGATGCTTCACGACCCACGAGTTCAGCCCCTCGCCCACCGGGATGCGGTCCTTCGGCAGGAAGACCTGGTCGCGCACGTCGAGCTCGAAGGAAAGCTCGTTCGTCGACTCGTCGAGCAGGGCGATGGTGAAGAGGCTGCAGTCGACGATCTTCTTGCACTCGGTGTAGACGGCCATCAGGAGCTGATCAGTCGTGTAGCGGAGGGAGATGGTCTTGCCGATGTTGGTCAGCGAGGCGAGCCGCTGGAGCTGCTGCTGGCTCTTCGTTCGAAGGGTGGAGAGGTTGCCGGCCACGAAATTCGCCACCGCGCCGGTGAAGGCGAGGGCGAGGATGCCGCCCCAGCCGATGCTGCCGTACGCAAGCGCGGTGGTCACGGCGTAAGGGAGGGTAAGCAGGTAGATGGAGGAGTCGAGCCCGTCGATGCGAAGGATCTGGGCGACCGAATAGCCATACGCCCGCGCCGGCATGAACATCATCAGGTTGTTCATGACGATGAGCACCACGCCGCCGGCCGCGACGCGCAGCGCGGCCTGCGGGCTGCCGTGGAGCAGCGGCAGCTCGCCCCCCATCCGCTCGTAGACCATCGAGGCGGCCATCATCGGGACGCCATAGACGGCGAAGAGGCCGGGGACGATGCGGATGACTTCCTCGACACTCCGCCTCGGCTTGCGCAGCAATGCGATGAGGCGCGCCACGATGCTCACCGTCACCGCCACCCAGCACCCCAGGACGGGCCCGAGGAGGGGGAAAACGGCGATGCAGGAGGTGGCCACGAGCGAGACGTAGATGACCTCCGTCAGCTCGAAGCGGAGGAGGGTCATGGCCGCGGTGAAGCAGGCCAGGATGGTGATGAGCACCGCCGCGTCGGGGCCGAGCGCGTGGAGGATGCCCGCCGCCTGCTCGCGCCGCAGCCAGGTCAGCGCGA
>DATEOX010000111.1:0-2198 GCA_035273585.1 Thermoanaerobaculia bacterium | reverse complement strand
GATCGTGCTGCCGTCCGGCGATAGATCGACCGACGACCAGGTCGCCTCGGACGTGGTGAACTTCACCGTCCGCGCATCCGGCCGCGGCTTGTTGATCTCCTCCGCCGGGTCGAACTTCTTCTTCTTTTCGGGCTCTTTCGTCTTCGCCGCGTGGAGAGGAGCGACGGACAGGGCGATGGCCAGCATCAACAAGGCGAGCTTTTTCAAAACCGGACCTCCTGAAGGGTGTGAAAACCGCGGGAGTGTATCGCGGAGGCCGGTCACGGCGTTGTAACGCTATTTCGTCCGGCGGATGGCCTCCAGCCTCGCGATCTGCTCCGCCGTGAGCGCGTTTTTGATCCGCACCAGGAGGGCGAGGTGGGAACGCTTGATCTCCCGCTCCAGGCCCATGATCTTATCCGCCTGTTCGAGGATCTTTCCCTCGTCCGCCGGCGCCTGTTGGAGGAGCTGCGTGATCTTCCCCGTCTGCTCCTGCAGGTCCCACTGCAGGTCGATGAACTTCGCCTGCATCTTCTGGATCTCGCTCTTGATGAGCGCCCGCTGTTTCTCGGTGAGGGCGATCTGCTCGGAGTGACTCATCACCAACTCCGGCGGGAGGAGATAGCGCCCGATCGGATCGTCTTGCTGCTGGCCGAATGCGCTGAGCGGCACGATCAGGAGGAGGAGCGAGAGCCATTTCATCGTGTGATTCCTTTCAGGTCGGGGATGCGGGGCGTGGTGAACAGCAGCTCGCTGCCCGGCGTCGTCAAGAGGAACTCGGTCGGCGGCTGCCATTCCGCGACCGAGTGGGCCGCGGCGCGGTCGTCGTTGGAGAAGGTGGTCCTCCTCGGTTGCGCGATCAGGATCAACAGCACGAGCGCTGCGGTGGCCGCGAGCGCCCAGGCGAGGCGCCGCTTCGGCCGTTTCTGTACACGGAAGGGCGGTACGCGCGTCCGCTCTTCGGCGCGCAGTCTTGCGAACCGCTCCTGCAGGTCCATCACGCCCGCCCTCCCAACTCCGCCAGCAGCCGCTGCTTGGCCCGGTGGTAGTGCACGCGCGCCGTGCCGACGGAGACGCCCGCGACGGCCGCCGCCTCTTCGATGGTCATGTCGTGGTAGAAGACGAGCTCGATCACCTCGCGCTGCCGCCGCGCCAGCTTTTGCAGCGCCCGCAGCAGCGCCGACGTCTCCTCGGAATGGATCACCCGCCGCTCCGCGGACTCATGGCCGTCGGGCACCGCGCTGACGTCGCCGATCACGAACCGCAGCTCGCGCAGCCAGCGCAGGCGGCGCCTCGCCGCCGCTGTCCTGCGGATGACGGCAAACAGCCACGTCTTCAGCGCCGACCGCCCATCGAACCGCGCTTTTCCGTCGAGGATCTTCAAATAGGTCTCCTGCAGGACCTCCTGCGCGTCATCCGGATCGCGTCCGCAGACGCCGAGGGCCCATGCGTAGCTGGCCGGGTGAAGCTGTTCGAGCTGCTGCTCCAGATCGGCTCGATTCACCACGGTCGCTCGCGTCTTGGTCGCGTTTGGGGCGCCGTCATATGACACCCCGGCGCCGTGCACTAAGCCCGCAAAGGAGACCGTCATGAGAAAAACCTTCGTCGCTTCCGTGGTCCTGGCAATCCTCTATTGTCCGCTCGTTCGCGCCGAGGAGCAGCTCCCGCCGCCCATCACCGTCGTCGCCGGCTTCCTGCAACTGTCGCCGGAGCAGGTCGCCGCGCTGCTCACCATCATGCAAACCCGCGACGCCGCCCTGCAGCCGATCGCCGCCAAACTGCACGCGAACCAGGAAGCGCTCGGCAAGCTCGTCGAGTCGCCCGACGCCAACCCCGCCGCCGTCGGCCGCCTGCTGCTCGACATCCGCGCCGCGCAGAAGCAGGCCGAAACCATCGCCCGCGACGCCGGGGCAGCGTTCGAGCGCAATCTCACCCCCGAGCAGCGCGACCGCCTGCAGTTCGTCCGGCAGGCGGCGCAGATCGAGCCGGTCATCCCGGCGTTCCGAGCGGTGGGATTGCTACCGTAGCGCGAGCAGGACGTGGACGAACACCGCCGCCCCCGTCACCGCCGCGCCGGCGACGCACATCCGCGCGTCGAGCCCGAGGATGCCGGCGATCAGCACCGGCACCCCCGCCGCCCCGAGGACGAGCACCAGCCGCCCCACCCGCGCCGCCGGCTCCGCCCGCTGCGCGCAGGAGGGGCAAAGGCCGCTCCCGGA
>DATEOX010000110.1:0-4043 GCA_035273585.1 Thermoanaerobaculia bacterium | reverse complement strand
GGTCCTCGCGGCCGAGGACCGCCGCGAATTCGATCCGGCGCTCGCCGCGACGTGGTTGGGCAACGCGAACCCGCTGCACCGGCAGCGGATGGCCCTCGCCCTGGGCCGCATCGGCCCGGCCACCTTCGCCGATGCGAACCGCAACGGCGTCAGGGATCCGGGCGAGAAGCAGGCCGGCGTCGAGCTGCTGGCGCGTCTCATCAGCGACCCCGACCGCGGCGTGCGCGAGACGGCCGCCTTCTCCCTTGGCGAGATCGGCGACCCGGCCGGCATCGACGCGCTGTTCCAGCTCGCCGCCGACACCGACGCGGCGGTTGCCGCCGAGGCGGCGGAGGCCATCACGAAAATGGCCAAGGACGTGCCGGTGGCGCGCTTCACGTCGATCGTCAACGACCAGCGGGAGGGCGTCCGGGCCCGCGCGCTGCGCTTCCTGGGCAGGTGGCAATCGGACGAGGCCGCCGCGCTGGCCGCGGCGGCGCTCGATGCGCCGTCGTCCGCCATCCGCCAGGAGGCCGTCTACGCCCTCTCCCGCCGCGCGTATGCGCCGGCGCGGGAGAAGCTGGAGCTGCTCATCACCGATCCGAACCCGCTCACGCGCAGCTTCGTGGCCAGCGCGCTCGGACGCATCGGGGCGAAAGAGTCGCTGCCGGTGCTGATCGAGGCGCTGCGCGACCCATACCCGTGGGTGCGCACGAACGCCCTCGTGGCCCTCGGCCGGATGGCGGCGAAGGACGCGACCGTGCTCTTCCGCGACGGCGCCTCGCGCGACGCGGCGCTGATCATGGCCCTGACCGAGGATGCGGACCCGGGCACGCGCGCATCGGCCATCGGGCCGCTGAGCTACTACGCGACGAAATACGAGTCGGCACGCAAGCGGCTGCAGGACATCGCCACGAACGGCTCGCGCTGGGACCGGGAGATCGCCGCCGGCGCGCTGGCCAAACAGTTCGCCGAGGCGCAGCCGCTGATCCTCGTCGATCTGCTGGACAAGGCCGACACCTGGATGAAGGTGCGGATGATCGAGGAGAGCGCCGGCCTCCAGACGGGCGGGCGGGCCATCCGCCGCCGCTTCGTCTTCGACAAAGATCCGATCGTCCGGGCCGCGGCATTGGGCGCGATTCCGGACGAGGTGGCCACCGGCGAGATCGATCTCATCCGCCGCTCGCTCATGGATCCGGACGTCATCGTGCGGGCCAACGCGCTCGACCGGCTGAGCAAGACCAGCGCGCGCGACGCGGCGCCGTTCCTCGAGGCTGAGCAGCGCGAACGGACGCTCGGCGAGAGCGGCGTGCAGAACGACGCGCGCCTGGCGGCCATCACGGCCATCGGCGAGCTGGCCGACTATGCGGAGCGCGAGCAGTTCCTGCGCGGGCTGCTGGCGGATCGCGACCCGGTCGCGCGCCGCGTCGCCGCGGACCTCATCGCCGACAAACTGCAGAAGCCGAGGCCGCAGTACACGCCGCTGCCGATCGACCGGCCGGCCGCCGAGTACGCGCGCATCGTGGAGTGGTCGCGCCAGCCGCACACGGCGACCATCCACATGACGCGGGGCAACATCGAGCTGGCACTCCTGACCCAGGACGCGCCGCTCACGACGTGGAACTTCGCCGAGCTGGCGAAGAAGAAGTACTTCGACAACACCTCGTTCATGCGCGTGGTGCCGAACTTCGTCATCCAGGGCGGCGACCCGCGCAACGACATGAACGGCGGCCCCGGCTACTCCATCCGCGACGAGATCAACCTGCAGAAGTACACCCGCGGCGCGGTGGGCATGGCCCTCTCCGGCCCCGACACCGGCGGCTCGCAGTTCTTCATCACCCACTCCCCGCAGCCGCACCTCGACGGCGGCTACACGATCTTCGCCCGCGTCTACAACGGCATGAACGGCGTGGTCGACCAGACCGAGCGCGGCGACCGCGTGGAGACCATCACCATCGACGAACATGCCGCGGCGAAACCCGATGATGTGACGCACGTGCAGTCGATGCTCCTGCCGACGGAGATCGGCCCGATCACCCCCGACCGCCTGCTGGCCATCGTGCCCGAGTACCCGGAGCGGAAGAGCGACTACAAGCCGGACGAGAGCCTGCTGGAATTCATGGCCACATCGATCAAGCCCGAGGACCGGCTGGAGGTCTACCTCGGCACCTGGTGCGACGACAGCCAGCGCGAGGTGCCGAAGCTGCTCAAGATCCTCGATGTGCTGCGCGAGAAGTTCGGCAAGGAGCTGCCGGCGTCGTACGTCGCGGTGGACAAGGCGAAGGAGAAGCCGGCCGACCTCCTCCTCGGCAAACATGTGGAGAAGGTGGCGACGATCATCTACTACCGCGGCGACCGCGAGGTGGGCCGCATCGTGGAGCGGCCGACCGGGCTCATCGAGGACGACCTGCTCGCGTTGGCCGGCAAATAAACGGGGTCACCTCGTCCTTCGGGAAGGACACCAGCGTTGCGGGCCCAGCCGCGTAACACACGACGTCGCAGTCGTTTGACCTTTGGCAACATGATCGCAATAACTATCCGCCGGAGGTCAGAACGATGAAACTGAAAACCGTAGCGGCCGCGGCCGCACTCACGCTGTTCGTCGGAGGAGCAGTCCCGGCGATGGCGATTACGGAGCGGGGCAACAGCGGCAAGAAGAGCGGCTGGACGAAGAGCCAGCGCGGGCAGTTCGACAAGCAGTTCGCGCGGTTCGACCGCAACGGCGACGGCGTCGTCACGCGCGCCGAGTTTCCCGCCGACGCGTCGCTCTTCGCGCAGCTCGACCTGAACCGCGACGGCCTGCTCACGCGCGCCGAGGTGGTGCAGGCGGTGCCTGATCGCGCATCGGCCGAGCGTCTGGCGCGCGGCTATGACCGCAACGGCGACGGCATCATCACCCGCGACGAGTTCCCGGGGAACGCGAACGCCTTCAGCCGGCTCGACCGGAACGGCGACGGCGTGATCTCGCAGGCGGACCACGCGGGGCGCGGCAAGGCGAAGCGGAAGCATCACAACGACGACTGATCGCAGGCAGGCGGCCGCCGGCGGTAAGCTGGCGGCTGCATGTCCGTTCTCCTCGGCCGCTTCCTCCAGCTCGTCGGCATGGTCATCCTTCCCATCGGCCTGCTCATGGGGCTCGTGCGCGACCAGATCCAGCTAGAGGTGCGGCTGCTCTTCATCGGCGGCGCGTTCTTCGTCATTGGCTGGCTGATGGCCCGCAAGGCGAGCGGCTGACGGACGGTTCACGGGCGGCGCCCGTACTCCTTCACGTGAGGAGAACGGCTGCCGTCGCCCTGTCCCTACTCTGCCTCGGCGGAGGCGCGTTCGCTGCCTGCCCCAACTGGTACGTCGCGCAGCCGACCGGCTTCCTCTTCATCCGCCCTCTGATGGCTGACCTCGACGGCGACGGCCGCCCGGACGCGATCTCGTTCGGGCGCGGCATCGGCGTCGCCTGGGGCCCCGCCTACGTAAGCACGACGACGGTGCGCGACAGCTTTTTCTTCAATACCGTGACGACGGGCGACTTCGACGGCGACGGCCGCGTCGACATCGCCGCCGGCACCGAACGGCTCGGCAATCCGCTGGAGATCTTCCTCAACCTCGGCGGCCGCAAGTTCGACAAGCCGCGCTTCATCTTCACTTGGCTCCCGGTTCGGATGGTCGCCGCCGACCTCGATGGCGACCGCTTCTCCGACCTCATCTTCATCAACGACCTCAACGAGCTCGTGACCATCCGCAACAACAGCAGCGGAGACTTCGAGGCGCCCGTGCCGCTGCACCTCGCCGCCCGGCCGACGCTCCTCATCGGCGCCGACTTCGACGGCGACCGCAGGACGGACGCGGCGTACATCGACCGCGACGCGGACAACGTGCTCCGGACCACCAACGGCTGGTCGTTCACCGCGCCGGGGGCGATCAAAGCCGCGGTCGCGGCGGACTTGGACCGCGACGGCCGGCCCGATCTCGCACTCGTCGCTGGCGACCGGGTCGTCCTGCTGCGCACGATCGCCGGCGGCTTCGAGACGATCGCGGAGCTCGTACCCGGCGCGGCGCCGACCGGCGTC